>JASLFM010000458.1 GCA_030150585.1 Acidovorax sp. | reverse complement strand
CCCTGGGCATCGCGGGCCTGGAATCCGTCTACGACGCCCTGGCCACGGCCATCGACGCGGTGGGGGAGGAGAAGAGCGAGCTGTTCCTCGTCAAGCTCGCCCTGCTGGCCGCCCACCGCATCGGCGACGAGCGGGCCTTTGCCCGGCTGATCGAGGCCGCGCAGCGCGACCTCTGATCCTTGGAGGCCTTCAGGTGCCCAGGTAGGCCTTGCGCACGTCGCCGTTCTTGAGCAGGTTGGCGCCCGTGTCCTCGAGCACGAGGCGGCCGTTCTCCAGCACATAGCCCCGGTCGGCGATTTGCAGGGCGCGGTTGGCGTTCTGCTCAACCAGGAACACGGTGACGCCCTGATCGCGGATTGCCTGAATGATCTCGAAGATCTGGGCAATGATCAGTGGCGCCAGGCCCAGCGTGGGCTCGTCCAGCAGCAGAAGGCGTGGCTTGCTCATCAGCGCGCGGCCGATGGCCAGCATCTGCTGCTCGCCGCCCGACATGGTGCCCGCGCGCTGGTCCGCGCGGTCGAGCAGGCGCGGGAACAGCTTGTAGACGTGTGCCATGCCGGCCTGGATCTCGGCCTTGGTGAGGAAGAAGCCGCCCATCTGCAGGTTCTCGGCCACGGTGAGGGCCGGGAACACGCGCCGCCCTTCGGGCGAGATGGCGAGGCCCTTGCGCATGATGAGGTGCGAGGGCAGGTTGGTGACGTCCTCTCCCTCGAAGCGCACGGTGCCGCCGCTCGCGCGCGGGTTGCCGCACACGGTCATCAGCAGCGAGGTCTTGCCTGCCCCGTTCGAGCCGATGAGCGAGACGATCTCGCCCTGGTTCACGTGCAGGCTCACGTTGTTGACGGCACAGATCGCGCCGTAGTGGGTGCTGATTCCGTTCAGCTCCAGCATGGCTTGCATCATTCTTCTCCGAGGTAGGCCTTGATCACGCGCTCGTCGTTGCGGATGGCATCGGGCGTGCCCAGGGCGATGGGGCGGCCATGCTCCATCACGAGGATGCGCTCCGACACGCCCATCACCAGGCTCATGTCGTGCTCGATCAGCAGCACCGCCACGCCGTACTGCTGGCGCAACTGTTCGATCAGGCCCTGCAGGTCCTTCTTCTCCTGCGGGTTGAGTCCGGCGGCGGGCTCGTCGAGCATGAGCACGCGCGGCTGGGTGACCATGCAGCGCGCGATTTCCAGGCGCCGCTGGTGGCCGTAGGCCAGGTTGCCGGCCTCGCGGTTGGCGAACTCGCGCAGGCCCATGTAGTCGAGCCAGTGCAGTGCGTTGTCCAGGGCCTTCTGCTCGCTTTCGCGGTAGGCGCGGGTTTTGAACAGGCCCGAGAGCAGGTTGGTGGAGAGGTGCCGGTGCTGGGCCACGAGCAGGTTCTCCAACGCCGTCATGTGCTTGAACAGCCGCACGTTCTGGAAGGTGCGCACCAGCCCGTGCTGGGCCACGCTGTGGCTGCCCAGGCCTGCCAGGTCCTGCCCTTGCAGTGCGATGCAGCCCGTGCTGGGGCGGTAGAAGCCGCTGATGCAGTTGAACACCGTGGTCTTGCCTGCGCCGTTGGGGCCGATGATCGCGAAGATCTCGCGCTCCTTGACGTCGAAGGCCACGCCGTCCACGGCCAGCAGGCCGCCGAAGCGCATCGACAGGCTGTCGACTTGCAGCATCGTATTGCTCATTGCGGCACCTCCACATGGTGGCGCTTCATGGGCAGCAGGCCCTGCGGGCGCCACACCATCATGAGGATCATGACCAGGCCGAAGATCAGCATGCGGTACTCGGCAAACTCGCGCGCGAGCTCGGGCAGCACCGTGAGCAGGATGGCCGCGATGATCACGCCGAGCTGCGAGCCCATGCCGCCCAGCACCACGATGGCGAGGATCAGCGCCGACTCGATGAAGGTGAACGACTCGGGGTTCACGATGCCCTGGCGCGCCGCGAAGAACGCACCGCCGAAGCCCGCGAACATGGCGCCCAGCGTGAAGGCCGAGAGCTTGATCTTCATGGGGTTCAGGCCCAGCGAGCGGCAGGCGATCTCGTCCTCGCGCAGTGCCTCCCAGGCGCGGCCGATGGGCATGCGGATCAGCCGGTTGGAGATCCACAGCGTGACCACGGCCAGCGTGAGCGCCATGAGGTACAGGAAGATCACCATGTGCAGCGAGTTGAACTCCAGCCCGAGGAACTGGTGGAACGTGGTGCCGCCTTCCACCGATGGATTGCGTGCCAGCTCCAGCCCGAACACCGAGGGCTTGGGGATGCCGGAGATACCGTCGGGGCCGCCGGTCCAGTCCGTCAGGTTGACGAGCAGCAGCCGGATGATTTCACCGAAGCCCAGCGTCACGATGGCCAGGTAGTCGCCGCGCAGGCGTAGCACCGGGAAGCCGAGCACGAAGCCGAACAGCGCCGACGCCGCGCCCGCCAGGGGCAGGGCTTCCCAGAAGCTCCAGCCGGCCCAGTGGAACAGCAGCGCGTAGGTGTAGGCACCCACGGCGTAGAAGCCCACGAAGCCCAGGTCCAGCAGGCCCGCGAAGCCTACAACCACGTTCAGGCCCAGGCCCAGCATCACGTAGATCATGGCAAGCGTGGCGATGTCCACGGCATTGCGGCCCGCGAAGAAAGGCCAGCTCACGGCCACGAAAAGCGCGATGAGCAGCCACATGCCGCGCTGGCGCGCAGGCATGGCGGGCAGTGTGGGCCAGGGCAGGCGGCGGGCGGTGTTGCGCGCGATCCAGGGGCGCAGCATCTGCACCACAAAGACCAGCAGGCAGGCCCAGGCCACGGTGCTCCACTGTGTCTGGATCACGGTGCGCGTGCCCGCGCGTTCCAGGTGCAGGCCGAAGATTGGGGTCACCACCAGTGCGGTGAGCACGGTGGCGGTGAGGGCGTGGCCCAGGTTCTGGCGCCAGGTGGCGCGCGGGGACGCGGCCGGGGTGGGGTGGAGGGCTGCGCTCATCAGACTTTCTCCACCTCGGGTTTGCCCAGCAGGCCGGTGGGGCGGAACAGCAGGATCAGCACCAGCAGGCCGAAGGCCACGATGTCCTTGTACTCCGACGAGATGTAGGCCGCCGCGAAGGTCTCGGCCACGCCCAGCAGCACGCCGCCGAGCATGGCGCCCGGAATGGAGCCGATGCCGCCCAGCACCGCCGCCGTGAACGCCTTGACGCCCACGATGAAACCGATGAACGGGTTGAGCTTGCCCACGGCCAGCGCGATGAGCACCCCGCCCACGGCCGCCAGCATGGCGCCCAGGATGAAGGTGAACGAGATCACGCGGTTGGTGTCGATGCCCAGCAGGTTGGCCATGTGCATGTCCTGCGAGCAGGCACGCGAGGCGCGGCCCATGCGCGAATGCTTGATGTAGAGCGTGAGCGCGATCATGAGCGCCACGGCCACCACGATGATGAGTACGCGGGTGTAGGGAACGTAAATTTCAAAGCCGCCTTCGGCACCGAAGCGCAGTGCGCCGGGCAGCAGCGAGGGCACGGCCATGTCGCGCGCGCCCTGGCCCAGGGCCACCCAGTTCTGAAGGAAGATGGACATGCCGATGGCCGAGATCAGCGCCACCAGGCGCGGGCCGTTGCGCACGGGCTTGTAGGCCACCTGCTCGACCACGAAGCCGTACACGCCCGTGAGCAGCACGGCGACCAGCAGCATCAGGCCGACGATGACGAAGACTGGCAGGCCGCTTTGCGTGCCGATGGCCGAGAGCGTGACGAGGCCCGCGTAGGCCCCGATCATGTAGATTTCGCCGTGCGCGAAGTTGATCATGCCGATGATGCCGTACACCATGGTGTAGCCGATGGCAATCAGCGCGTAGATCGCTCCGAGCGACAGGCCGTTGAAGAGCTGCTGTACCAGCTGCGGCAGGAGTTCAGACATCCTGGGCCTCTCGATAAAGAGAAGGGGCGCAAGGCCCCGGAGAAAGCGAAACGCCCCAGCGGCCGTTGCTCCTGATGGGAGTGGACGCCAGGGCGGATGCGGGGGTGTTTACTTGGCGGCGGTCTTGCTGCCGTCCTTGTGCCACTCGAACACCTGGAAGTCGAAGGACTTCAGGTCGCCCTTCTTGTCCCAGCCGATGGCGCCCAGGGGCGTCTCGAACGTGGCCTTGTGCATATGCTCGGCCACCTTGGCAGGGTTGTCGCCCACGGCCTTGATGCTGTCGATGATGACCTGCGTGGCCGTGAATGCCGTGATCTGGAAGGCGCCCGAGGCATCGCGCTTCTTGTCCTTGAAGGCCTTCACGACGGCGGCGTTCTTGGGGTTGGCGGCAAAGTCGGCGGGCAGCGTCAGCAGCATGCCTTCCACAGCCGGGCCGGCGATGGCATTCACCTCGGGGTTGCCCACGCCCTCGGGGCCCATCATGCGTACCTTCAGGCCCTGCTCGCCGGCCTGGCGCAGCAGCAGGCCCATTTCAGGGTGGTAGCCGCCGTAGTAGACAAAATCCACGCCCGCGCTCTTGAGCTTGGTGATGACGGCGGAGTAGTCGCTGTCGCCGGCGTTGATGCCCTCGAACAGGGCGACCTGCACGCCGGCCTTCTTGAGGTCGTCGCGCACGGACGAGGCAATGCCCTGGCCGTAGGACTGCTTGTCGTGCAGCACGGCGACCTTCTTGGGCTTGATCTTCTCGGCGATGAACTTGGCGGCGGCGGGGCCTTGCTGGTCGTCGCGGCCGATGGTGCGGAAGATGAAGTGGTAGTTCTTGCCTTCGGTCAGCGCGGGCGAGGTGGCCGAGGGGGTCACCACCACCACGCCTTCGTTGTTGTAGACCGGCACGGCAGCGATGGCTGCGCCCGAGCACACGGGGCCGACCACGTAGCCGATCTTGGCGTTGACCACGCGGTTGGCGGCCACGGGGCCCTGCTTGGGCTCGCAGGCATCGTCCACGGTCACCAGCTCGATCTTCTTGCCGTTGATGCCGCCGGCGGCGTTGGCCAGCTCCACGGCCGTGGTCACACCTTCCTTGACCATGTCGCCGTACTGCGTCACCGGGCCGGTGGCGGGAAGGACCATGGCGATCTTGATCTGGGCGTGGGCGCTGCCGAGGAACATCGCGCCGGCGACGCCCAGGGCTGCGGCCACGGTTTGCATGCGGAATGGGGTATTCATGGTGTCTCCCTTGGTACCTTGAAAGAAGAGGCAGGCGGTGGTGCCAGGGGAGGGGCCCGGGCCGCCCGGTCGGAAACAGCGAGTCTAACGTTTTCCGCAGGGCGGTCTATACAGGTCAGA
>JASLFM010000416.1 GCA_030150585.1 Acidovorax sp. | reverse complement strand
CTGGCGCTGCTCGCGCAGGCGCGGCAGGAGGCGCATGCCCAAGGCCATGCCGAGGGCGTGGCCCAGGGGCGCTCCGAGGCGAGCCTGGAGTGGCAGCAGCGCATGGACGACTACATGGCGGGCGCGGGCCAGGAAGCGGCCCGCCGCATGCAAGGGCTGGTGGGGGCGCTCGATGCCAGCCTCTCCGAGCTGCAGCAGCGCATGGCCCAGGAGGTGCTGCAGCTTGCGTGCGATATCGCGCGCCAGGTGGTGCGCCAGGAGCTCAAGGCCAACCCGCAGGCCCTGCTGCCCGTGGTGCGCGAGGCACTGGACATGCTCGTCACTGAAGGGCGTCCCGCCACCGTGCGCCTGCATCCTCAGGACCTCGAACACCTCGAGCAGCCCTTGCGGCAGGAATTCGCGCAGCACAAGCTGCAATGGCTGGCCGATGCCGACGTGGCGCCGGGCGACTGCCTCGTGGAGTCGTCGGGCACCGTGGTTGACGGCGGGCTCGACAAGCGCTGGCGCCGTGCCGTGGCCGCGCTGGGGCTGGTGTCTGCGTGGCAGGAGTCCTCCGATGCCCATTGAAGACGGAGCCGCTTGGGGCGAGTTCATGGCCAACGCGCGGGCACGTGTGGCCGAGCCGCGCCCGCTGGAGGTGCGCGGCACGCTCAACCGCCTCACGGGCCTGGTGCTGGAGGCGGCGGGCATCCGCGTGCCCGTGGGCTCGCAGTGCACGGTGGAGATGCCGGGGCACGACCCGGTGCTCGCCGAGGTGGTGGGCTTCTCCGAAGGCCGGGCGTTCCTGATGCCGGCGGGCGACATCCATGGCCTGTCGAGCGGAGCCAGCGTGGTGCCTGCCGCGCCCTATGTGCCCGTGCCCCGGCTCGGCGATGCGGCGGTGCCGTCGCTCGCGGCCGGTGTGCTGCGCCTGCCCCTGGGGGACGGGCTGCTGGGCCGCGTGGTCGATGCGCAGGGCATGGCTCTTGACCACGGCGGCCCGGTGCGGGACGTGGTCTCCGAGCCCATGGACCGCAGCCCCATCAACGCCATGGACCGCAGCCCCGTGCGCGAAACGCTCGACACGGGCGTGCGCGCCATCAACGCGCTGCTCACCGTGGGGCGCGGCCAGCGCCTGGGCCTGTTCGCGGGCTCCGGCGTGGGCAAAAGCGTGCTGCTGGGCATGATGGCGCGCTATACCCAGGCCGACGTGATCGTCGTGGGCCTGATCGGCGAACGCGGCCGCGAGGTCAAGGAATTCGTGGAGGACATTCTGGGCGCGGAGGACCGCGGCCGCGCCGTGGTGGTGGCTGCGCCCGCCGATGCGCCGCCGCTGCTGCGCATGCAGGGTGCGGCCTATGCCACGGCCATTGCCGAGCACTTCCGCGACAAGGGCAAGCACGTGCTCCTGCTGATGGATTCGCTCACACGCTATGCCATGGCGCAGCGCGAGATCGCGCTGGCCATCGGCGAGCCGCCAGCCACCAAGGGCTACCCGCCCTCGTGCTTCGCCAAGCTGCCGCAGCTCGTGGAGCGCAGCGGCAATGGCCTGAACGGCGTGGGCTCCATCACGGCGTTCTATACCGTGCTCTCGGAGGGCGACGACCAGCAGGACCCGATCGCCGACGCGGCGCGCGCCATCCTGGATGGGCACATCGTGCTCTCGCGCGCACTGGCCGAGACGGGGCATTTCCCCGCCATCGACATCGAGCAGTCGGCCTCGCGCGTGATGCACAACGTCGTCGCGCGCGAGCACTTCGAGATGGCGCGGCAGTTCCGTGCCATCTACTCCCGCTACCAGAAGAGCCGCGACCTCGTGCAGGTGGGGGCCTACATGAGCGGCTCCGACCCGCAGCTCGACGAGGCCATCCGCCTGCAGCCCGCGATGGCGGGCTTCCTGCAGCAGAACATGTTCGAGGCCGCGCCCATGGAGGAAAGCCTCCAGGCCATGGCCGCTGTGCTGGCCCAGTAAGCCCATGTCCTCGCTCAACGCTTTGAAGGTGGCCGTCGAGGTGGCGACGCGCCAGCGCGATGCGGCCCGGCAGGCGCTGCAGGATACGCTGCGCATCCAGCAGGCCGGGCGGGCCCAGCTCGACCAGCTTTCGGGCTACGCCCAGGAGACCCAGCACCGGTGGGGCCTGCGCGCCGACACCACCGTGCAGCCCGAGGTGATGTACCACCACTACCAGTTCATGGACCGGCTGGAGCACGCCATCGGCCTGCAGACCGGCGTGGTGGGTGACCAGGCTCAGCGTGTGGAGCTGGCCCGGCGCGCCCTGCTCGACAGCGAGCTGCGCCTGGCAAGCCTCCAGAAGGTGGTGGAGCGCAAACAGCATGAGCTGGCCGTCGCCCAGATGCGGCGGGAGCAGAAACAGACCGATGAGCGCGCCGCGTTGCGCCTCGCCTCCGGCACCGCAACTGCAAACTTTGGCCCGTTCGGGCAGGAGCACTGACCATGGCATCCGCACGTATTTCCCACTCCCAGGACGGGCAGCACGCAGCCCACGGCGCCCATGGCACTCACGGTGCGCGCGCGGCGCGCGGCGGCGGCAAGGTGGCGCACGGCGACGCGGCCGGCGCGCAGACGCCACAGGACGCCTTCGCGGCCCTGCTCGCGTCGCTGGGCGGCGATGAAGACGCGGGGCTGCTCGCGCCGGACACCACGCTGCCCCAGGCCGGCGACAGCGGTGCGCAGCCGGGCGGCGATGCGAGCCTGGCGGCTACCCTCGCCATGGCGGGCGTGCTGCCTGCGCCCGCCGTGCACCAGGCGGCTACCGCCACGGTGGGCGGTGGCGCCCTGGCGGGCGGCGCGGCATGGAGCCCCCTGGTACCGCCGGGGGCGCAGACCCCCGACAGCCTGGTGGCGCAGACCACGCTGATCGACAAGGCCGCCGACTCAGCCCTGGAGCCTGCCGACTCCATCACGCCCACCGTGGCGGGAACGCAGCCCAAGGGCCCCGCCCGCCCGCTGGGTTGGAATGCCTTGGCGCAGAGCGACTCCGCCACGGGTGCCGCGTCCACGCTCGGCAAGGCCGCCATGCCGGAGAAGCTATCCACGGCGGAGCTTGCCAAGGCGGTCGCGCAGGTGTCTTCCGTGGGGCTGGCCGCCGGTGCCGAGCGCCGCGATGGTGCTGCGGCGGGGCTGGAGTTGCACCGCCAGGCGGGCCAGACGGGTGGCGAGGCTGCCGCCCTCGCGGCGCCAGGCTTGCAGGCCCTCTCGGGAATGTTCGGCGAGGCGCGGGCCGAGGCTCGCCAGGCCGCGCGCGGGGGCGAGTCCGCCGGCAGCGCCGCGCACGTCCACGGCACCACGGCCACGGGCGAATCCACGGCCGACCCGACCCGGGCCGTGCCCGATGGCTCCGGCGTGACCGCCGATCCCTCCCAGATGGCGGGCGATGATGCGTTGGCCGAGCAGGTGGCCTTCTGGGTGAACCAGAAGACCCAGAACGCCGAACTCACGCTGGATCGCGACGGCCAGCCCGTGGAAGTGCGGGTTTCGCTCTCGGGCAACGAGGCCCACGTGACTTTCCGCAGCGACCAGGTGCAGACCCGCGATGCACTCGACGCGAGCACGGCCCAGCTGCGCGACCTGCTGCAGAGCGAGGGGCTGGTGCTCGCGGGCGTCACCGTGGGCGGCGGCTCGGGGGACGGAGAGGGCGGCGCGGGGCGCGAGCCCTCGGGCCGCCAGGGGACGCAGCAGGGCCGGGTGCAAGCCGCTGGGCAGGGCGGCAGCGCTGTGGCGGACCGGGCGCCTGCGGGCAACCGCGCGCTGGACGTTTTCGTCTGACAAGCCTGGCCGAACGGCGGTGAAAGCCGTGGTTTTGGGCTTTTATTCTGGCTATTATCGGGCGGCCTGCGCCCAATAATGGGCACCATCCAGCCAGCCGGCTGCCCGCTCCACCGCAAGGAAAACCCAACGTGTCCGCCAATAATGCCGCAGCCGCGCCTGCCAAGGAAAAGGCATCGAGCAAGAAGCTGATCGTGATCGGCGCCATCGTGGCGCTGCTCGTGGTGGCTGGCGGTGCCGCCGCGTTCATGATGACCCGGCACGGGGGCGGCGAGGAGGAAGAGGGCGCCGCACCGCGCAAGGCCGCCGCCGCGAAGGGTGCGCCACCCACGTTCCTGGCCCTCGAGAACATGGTCGTGAACCTGGCCGACCCTGGGGGGGACCGTTTCGCCCAGGTCGGTATCACGCTAGAGCTCGAGGATGGGAAGACGGCCGAGCAGGTCAAGCAGTACCTGCCTGCGATCCGCAGCGGCATCCTGATGCTGATCTCGCAGCGCTCTGCCCAGGAGCTGCTGGCCCGTGAGGGCAAGGAGAAGCTCGCCACCGACATCCTGCGCGAGGTCTCGCGCCCGCTGGGCTACAGCGTGCCCAAGAAGCGCAAGAAGGCCGCCGAGGAAGATGAGGATGAAGGCGAAGACCCACCGCCGCGCAGCCGGCAGAACCAGAACCCGGTGCGCCAGGTGCTGTTCTCCAGCTTCATCATCCAGTGACGGGAGTGATGCATGAGTGACGCTTTTCTTTCGCAGGAAGAGGTCGATGCCCTGCTTGAGGGCGTGACCGGAGAAAGCCAGAAGTCGGTCGAGGAGGAGGTCGAGGCGGGCGCGGTCCGCAACTACGACATCTCGAGCCAGGAGCGCATCGTCCGCGGCCGCATGCCGACGATGGAGATCGTGAACGAGCGCTTCGCGCGCAACTTCCGCATCGGCCTGTTCAATTTCATTCGCCGCAGCCCCGAGATCTCGGTGGGCACGGTGTCGGTGCAGCGCTACAGCGCCTTCCTGCGCGAGCTGGTGGTGCCCACCAATTTCAACATCGTCGCCATCCGGCCGCTGCGTGGCAGCGGCCTCGTGGTGTGCGAGCCCTCGCTGGTGTTCGGCATCATCGATACGCTGTATGGCGGCGTGGGCAAGTTCCAGACCCGCATCGAGGGGCGCGATTTCTCGCCCACCGAGCAGCGCGTGATCAACCGCCTCGTGGACGTGATCTGCGAGGAGTACAAGAAGGCCTGGCAGGGCATCTACCCGCTGGAGCTGGTCTACCAGCGCTCGGAGATGCAGCCGCAGTTCGCCAACATCGCGACGCCGAGCGAGATCGTTGTGTCCACGGCCTTCCAGCTCGAGATCGGCGATCTGTCGGGCGCCATCCACATCTGCATGCCCTATGCGACGCTGGAGCCCATCCGCGACGTGCTCTATTCGACCGTGCAGGGCGACTCCATTGAGGTGGACCGCCGCTGGGTGAAAGTGCTCACGCGCGAGATACAGGCCGCCGAGGTCACGCTGGTGGCCGAGCTCGCGCGCGCCGATGCCACGGTGGAGCAACTGCTGGCCATGAAACCCGGCGACTTCATCGAGCTTGACCGCGAGCCGCGCATCCGCGCATCGATCGGCGGTGTGCCGATCTTCGAGTGCCAGTATGGCACGCACAACGCCAAATACGCCATCCGTATCGAGGAATGCCTGCGCACCTCCGACATGAGCTGGCTGGGAGAGAAGCATGGCAACTGTAGAAGACAACAAGGACGGCGGCGCGGACGATCCGTTCGCTGGCTGGGCCGAGGCGCTCGAAGAGCAAAAGCGCGCCGACGACAAACCCTCCGATGCCGAGCAGGGCGGCCCCCTCTCGGGCAGCAGCACGCCACGCGCGTTCAGTTCCGGGGGCGGGGACGTGCCCGTGAACGACATCAACATGGTGCTCGACATCCCGGTGCAGCTCTCGGTGGAGCTGGGCCGCACCAAGGTGCCGATCAAGTACATCCTGCAGTTGGCGCAGGGCTCGGTCGTCGAGCTTGACGCGCTGGCCGGCGAGCCCATGGACGTGCTTGTCAACGGCTACCTGATCGCGCAGGGCGAGGTGGTGGTGGTGAACGACAAGTTCGGTATCCGCCTGACCGACGTGGTCACCCCGTCCGAGCGCCTGCGCCGTGTCAGCCGTGGATAGCGGCAGCATGACGCAGACCCTGGTCGTCGTGGTCCTCTTCGTGGGGGCCATGGCGATGCTGCCCTGGCTGCTGCGCCGCGTGCAGCGGCGCCAAGGCGCGCTGGGCGGCGGCAACTCGGTTTCGCGCGTGCTATCGCAGGTGGCCGTGGGGCCACAGCAGCGCGTGGTGACGGTAGAGGTGCATGCCGACGGCCAGCGGGCCGTGCTGGTGCTGGGCGTGACGGCCCAGCAGATCCGGTGCCTGCACGTGATGCCGGGCGGTGCCGTGCCTGCACCTTCCTCGTTCGCCTCGGAAATGGCCATCGCGCAGGATGGGGTCGCCCATGCATAAGGCCTGGCGTTGGGGCGCGGGGCTGCTCGTGGCCCTGCTTGCCATGCTGCCGCAAGGGGCGGTTTGGGCCCAGAGCGGTACGGCGGGCGCGCTGCCGCTGGTGGTGGGCACGGGCAGCGGCGGCACGAGCTATTCGGTGCCCATCCAGACGCTGCTGTTCTTCACGGCGCTGTCGTTCCTGCCCGCCGTGCTGCTCATGATGACGGGCTTCACGCGCATCGTGATCGTGCTGTCGCTGCTGCGCCAGGCCATCGGCACGCAGCAGGCGCCGCCCAACCAGGTCATCATCGGGCTGTCGCTGTTTCTCACGCTGTTCGTGATGGGGCCCACGCTGGACCGCGTGTACAAGGAGGCCTACGTGCCCTACAGCACGAACGCGCTGTCGTTCGAGCAGGCGCTTCCCAAGGCCGAGGCGCCCATGCGCGAATTCATGCTCAAGCAGACCCGGCAGTCGGACTTCGCACTGTTCGCGCGCCTGGCCAAGCTCGAGGCCGGCGTCACGGCCGAGCAGGCGCCGTTCCGCGTCATCGTACCGGCCTTCGTTACCAGCGAATTGAAGACCGCGTTCCAGATCGGCTTCATGATCTTCATCCCGTTCCTCGTCATCGACATGGTGGTGTCAAGCATTCTCATGTCGCTGGGCATGATGATGCTTTCGCCCGTGCTCGTGGCGTTGCCGTTCAAGCTCATGCTGTTCGTGCTGGCCGACGGCTGGAACCTGCTCATCGGTTCGCTGGCGTCCAGTTTCGCTACGTGAAGGTGCCCTCATGACCGCCCAGATGGTGCTTACGATCGGCCGCGATGCGCTCACCCTGCTGCTCATGGTGTCCATGCCCGTGCTCGGCGTGGTGATGGCTGTGGGCCTGCTGGTGAGCATTTTCCAAGCGGTGACGCAGATTCACGAGGCCACGCTCGCCTTCGTGCCCAAGCTCGTCGCTGCTGTGGTGGTGTTTGCCGTGGCGGGGCCGTGGATGCTGACCACGCTCGTGGACTACTTGCGGCGCATGATCGAGTCCATTCCCACCGCCCTTGGGTGACGCTGGGGTGTGATCACCTTCTCCGAAGCCCAGATCATTGCCTGGCTCTCGCCAGTGCTGTGGCCATTCCTGCGCGTGCTCGCGCTGTTTTCGGTTGCGCCAGTGTTTTCCATGCGCGCGATTCCGCTGCGCCTGAAAATCGGGCTGTCGCTGCTCGTGGCCGTGTGCGCCCAGGCCAT
>JASLFM010000405.1 GCA_030150585.1 Acidovorax sp. | reverse complement strand
GCGTCTCGCTGCAGCAGTTGCAGGAGGCGCTGGCCGCCAACAACCGCAACGACGGCGCGGGGCGGCTTGCGAGCGGCGAGGAATCGCTGCTGGTGCGCAGCGACGGCAGCATCACGGGCCTGGACGACGTGCGCGCCATCGCGCTGCAGCAGCAAGACGGCCAGGCCGTGCGCGTGGGCGACGTGGCCGAGGTGCGCCTGGACGCGCTCACGCGCTACGGCAGCGTGAGCCAGAGCAGGCAGGACGGCCAGGGCGAGGCCGTCGAGGGCTTGGTGCTGGGCCTGCGCGGCGCCAATGCGCGCCAGCTGGTGCGCGACGTGCGCGAGAAGCTGGCCGAGATCGAGGCCACTCTGCCCCAGGGCCTGAAGATCGTGCCGTTCTACGACCGCGGCAGCCTGGTGGAGCGCGCCGTGGGCACCGTGACCAAGGCGCTGGCCGAGGCCATCGCGCTGGTGCTGGTGCTGTTGCTGCTGTTCCTGGGCAACCTGCGTGCGGCGCTGGTCGTGGCGCTGATCCTGCCGCTGTCGGCGCTGGCCACCTTCGTGCTCATGCGGCAGTGGGGGCTGTCGGCCAACCTCATGTCGCTGGGGGGCCTGGCGATCGCCATCGGCATGCTGGTCGATGCGGCGGTGGTGGTGGTCGAGAACATCGAGGCGCGCCCCGTGCCGCCCGGCACGCCGCGCCTGCACGGCATCTACCGCGCCACGCAGGAGGTCGCCACGCCCGTGGGCGCGGGGGTGGCCATCATCATGATCGTGTTCCTGCCGCTGCTCACGCTGCAGGGGCTCGAAGGCAAGCTGTTCAGCCCGGTGGCGCTCACCATCGTGTTCGCGCTCGGCGCGTCGCTGCTGCTGTCGCTCACGGTGATTCCCGTGCTGGCCTCGCTGGCGCTGCACCCGGGCCAGCACGCCACGCCCTGGCTGGTGCGCAAGCTGGAGGCCGCCTACGCGCCACTGCTCGAGCGTGCGCTGCGCCACCCCCGCGCCGTGGGCGGCGCGGCGCTGCTGGCACTGGCCGGCGCGCTGGCGCTGTTCCCGTTCATCGGCAAGTCGTTCATGCCGTCGCTGGACGAGGGCGACATCGTCATGCAGGTCGAAAAGCTGCCCTCCATCAGCCTGGAGCAATCCAGCGCCACCGACCAGGCGTTGCAGCGGCGCATCCTGCAGCAGGTGCCCGAGGTGGAACGCATCGTCGCCCGCGTGGGGGCCGATGAGCTCGGGCTCGACCCCATGGGCCCGAACGACACCGACAGCTTCCTCGTGCTGAAGCCGCGCAAGGAATGGCGCTTTGCGACCAAGGAGGCGCTGATCGACGCCATCCGCGCGGCCGCCGAGGGCATTCCCGGCGTGAACCTGAGCTTCACCCAGCCCATCGAGATGCGCACCTCCGAAATGCTCTCGGGCGTGCGCGGCGACCTCGCCGTCAAGGTCTTCGGCCCCAACGCGGGGGAGCTGTCGCGCCTGGCGGAAGAGATCGTGCAGGTGCTGCAGGCCCTGCCCGGCAGCGAGGAAGTGCTGACCCTCAAGAACGACGGCGTGCAGTACCTGCGCGTGGCCATCGACCGCCAGGCCGCAGGGCGGCTGGGCCTCACGGTGGAGCAGATCCAGAACGATCTGCGCGCCCTCATCGAAGGCCAGCGCGCGGGCGTGGTGATGCAGGACGCGCGCCGCGTGCCGCTGATGGTGCGCGGCGGCGAGGACCTGCGCCTCTCGCCCGAACGCTTCGCCGCCTTGCGCCTGCCCACGCCGGGCGGCGAAGCCGTGGCGCTGTCGCAGCTCGCCCGGCTCGAAGTGGTGGACGGCCCCGTGGCGATTGCGCGCGAGCGGTCCTCGCGCATGGCCGTGGTGCGTGCCAACGTGCGCGGGCGCGACCTCGTCGGCTTCGTGGCCGAGGCCCAGGCCGCCGTCGCCCAGAAGGTGAAGCTGCCCGCGGGCTACAGCCTGGCCTGGGGCGGCCAGTTCGAGAACCAACAGCGCGCCGCGGCGCGGCTGATGCTGGTCGTGCCCGTGGCGCTCGTGCTCATCGTGGGCCTGCTGTTTGCCACGCTGGGCAGCCTGCGCCAAGCGGTGCTGGTGTTCGCCAACATCCCCCTGGCCCTGGTGGGCGGCGTGGCCGCCCTGGCGATCACGGGCGAGTATCTGTCGGTGCCGGCCTCTGTGGGCTTCATCGCGCTCATGGGCATCGCCGTGCTCAACGGCCTGGTCCTCGTCACCTGCTTCAACCAGCTTGCCGCACGCGGCCTGCCGCTCGCCGAGGTGGTGCGCCAGGGTGCGCTGCGCCGGCTGCGCCCCGTGCTGATGACGGCCAGCATTACCGCGCTGGGGCTGATTCCGCTGCTGCTGGCCACGGGCCCGGGCTCGGAGATCCAGCGCCCGCTGGCCATCGTGGTCATCGGCGGCCTCGTCAGTTCCACGCTGCTCACGCTGGTGCTGCTGCCGCTGCTGTACCGCCGCTTCGGCCAACCCAACCACACCCAGGCAATCCCCGCATGACCGCCGCACACGAACTCCCCCCGCCCGACTGCCTGCTCACGCTCGCCGTGCCCACCGCGCTCGAGGACGATGTTCTCGACACCCTGCGCACCCTGCCCCACCTCGCGCCGGGCTTCACGCTCGCCCGTGCCGAGGGCCTGGGCGCCCATATCGCGCTCGACACGGCCCTGGAACAGGTCCAGGGCCGGGCGCGCCGCGTGGTGGTGCAGATGGCCATATGCCAGGCCCACCTGCAACCCCTGCTCGACGCGCTGCGCCAGGCATTGCCCACCCCGCAGGCCGCCTACTGGGTCGTGCCGCTGCTCGCCTTCGGCCGGCTCGGGAGCCCCGCATGAAACACACGACTTCGTGGATCGCCGCCCTCGCTTCGGCCGCCTGCATGGCAAGCGCCGTGCAGGCGCAGCCCTCCCTGCCGCTGCTGCCCCCCGCCGAAACGGTGCAGCAGGTGCTGGGCCAATTGCCCCAGGTGCGCGCTGCCGCCGCAGGCATTCCGCTGGCCCAGGCACGCAGCCAGCGCCTGCAGGCCGGCCCGCACGACTGGGTGGCCAAGGCCGGCGCCGACCGGCGCAGCGAACGCGCCGGGCCCCGCTTCACCGAGGCCGAAATCGGCCTCGAAACCGGCGTGCGCTGGCCCGCGAAGGTGGCCGCCGACCGGCTACTGGGCACCGTGGAGGAGCAACTCGGCCAGCTCGGCCACGCCGACGCCTGGCATGAAGCCGCGCGCAGCCTGCTGGCCGACTGGTTCGACGTGCTGCGGGACACGCGCGGCGCCCAGTTGCTCGAAGCGCAAGACGCGCTCATGGCCCGGCAGCTCGCGGTGGTGCAACGCCGCGTGGAAACCGGCGAAGCCGCCACGCTCGAACTGCTGGCCGCCAACGCAGAGCGCGCCCGCGTACAAGCCCAGGCCATGCGCGCCCGCGCCCAGGCCGAGCTGCGGCGCCACAGCCTGCTGCGGCGCTATCCGGGCCTGCCGGACCCGGCCCTGCTGTTGCCGCAAGCGCCCCCGCAAGCATGGGCTGACGCGGGCACCGAGCCCGACAGCCCCCACTTGGCAGCCTGGGTGGAGCGCATCCTGGACGACAACCACGAGATCGAACGCGCCCAGGCGCGCGCCGAACAAGCCCGGCTGCAGGCGCAGCGCGTGGGGCTCGAACGCAAGCCCGACCCCACCGTGGGCGTGCGCGCCACACGCGAGCGCGGAGGCCAGGAGCGCGTGCTGGGCGTGTACCTGTCCCTGCCCCTGGGCGGCGCGGGCCGTGCAGCCGATGCCCAGGCCGCGCTGGCCCAGGCCGAGATCGCCGAGCAGGAGTTTGCCCAGACGCGCCAGCGCGTGGAGGCCGATGCCTGGCGCACCGCCAGCGAAGCCGAGCAGGCCCAGGCCACGCTCGCGCAGCAGCGCCGCGCGCTGGAACAGCTGGAAAAAAGCGCCCGCCTGCAGGAGCGTGCCTACGCGCTGGGCGAAAGCCCTCTGGCCGACCTGCTGCTGGCGCAGCGCGGCGCACTCGAAGCGCGGCTGGTGGCCGACACGGCCGCACTCGATGCCATGCAGGCGCGGGCCCGGTTGTGGCTGGATGCGCACCGTCTCTGGGCGCCTCCAGGGCATTGAACACCTGCCGCGTCCTGCTCAACGCCCCATTTACGCACATGAAGCACCAAATAGTGGCAAACACACCGCAGTTTTCCCCCATTTAGTGCGCTACCCATGCATGAGGGCATAACTTTTCGACATAATTCCGCGCTGCGATGCCGCAATGCGATTTTTTGTCACAGAAAGCCCCCTTTATGAAGTACGCGTCCGTAGGCCAATTCCTTGAACAAGTTGCCCAGCGCAACCCCGGCCAGCCCGAGTTCCTGCAAGCCGTGACCGAGGTCATGGAAAGCCTGTGGCCCTTCATCGAAAAACACCCCAAGTACGCCGAACACGGTCTGCTGGAGCGCCTGGTGGAGCCTGAGCGCATCGTGATGTTCCGCGTGTCGTGGCTGGACGACCACGGCACCGTGCAAGTCAACCGCGGCTACCGCATCCAGCACAGCATGGCCATCGGTCCGTACAAGGGCGGCCTGCGCTTCCACCCCTCGGTGAATCTGTCGGTGCTCAAGTTTCTGGCGTTCGAGCAGACCTTCAAGAACGCGCTGACCACGCTGCCCATGGGCGGCGGCAAGGGCGGCTCGGACTTCGACCCCAAGGGCAAGAGCCCCGCTGAAGTCATGCGCTTCTGCCAGGCGTTCGCCACCGAGCTGTTCCGCCATGTGGGCGCCGACACCGACGTGCCCGCGGGCGACATCGGCGTGGGCGGCCGCGAGGTGGGCTACATCGCGGGCATGGTCAAAAAGCTGACCAACCGCGCCGACTGCGTGTTCACTGGCAAGGGCCTGTCCTTCGGCGGCTCGCTGATCCGTCCCGAGGCCACGGGTTACGGCACCGTGTACTTCGCCGACGAAATGCTCAAGACCCGCGGCCAATCGTTCGACGGCCTGCGCGTGTCCGTCTCGGGCTCGGGCAACGTGGCGCAGTACGCGGTCGAGAAGGCCATGGAACTGGGCGCCAAGGTGGTCACCGTGTCCGACTCCAGCGGCACCGTCATCGACGAGGACGGCTTCACCGCCGAGAAGCTGGCCATCCTCATGGACGTGAAGAACCACCACTACGGCCGCGTGAGCGACTACGCCGCGCGCACGGGCGCCAAGTTCGAAGCGGGCAAGACGCCCTGGCACGTGCCGGTTCAAGTCGCCCTGCCCTGCGCCACGCAGAACGAGCTGGACGCGAAGGATGCCGCCACGCTCATCAAGAACGGCGTGGTCTGCGTGGCCGAAGGCGCCAACATGCCCTCGACCATCGACGCCGCCAAGGCCTTCGAGGCCGCTGGCGTGCTCTACGCCCCCGGCAAGGCCAGCAACGCCGGCGGCGTGGCCACCTCGGGCCTGGAAATGAGCCAAAACGCAGCGCGCCTGTCGTGGCCCCGCGAGGAAGTGGACGCCCGCCTGCTGCAGATCATGAAGGGCATCCACGCAGCCTGCCTGCAATACGGCAAGCGCGCCGACGGCAGCGTGAGCTATGTGGACGGTGCCAACGTGGCCGGCTTCGTGAAGGTGGCCGACGCGATGATCGCGCAGGGCGTGGTCTGAGGCGACTCCAACGCCAGAACAAAAAGAGGGCCGCAAGGCCCTTTTTTCATGTACCAGCCCCAAGCACATGGGGCTGCGAACTTTCGCCTGCCGGCATACTCTCTGTTCCCTATGAGTTCGCGCCGCAGGTACGTTCCCGCCCTCGCCGCCCTGGCGCTCGCCTTCACGGCGGGCTGCGCCACGCTGGACGCCAAGCAGCGCGAGTGGATCTTCCAGCCCAGCGACCGCGCATGGGGCGGCGCCGCCTCCACGGAGGGCATGCAGGACGTATGGATCGCGTTCGACTCGCGTGAAACCGGCCAGCCCGCGCGCCTGCACGGCCTTTGGCTGCCCGCCGAGCGGGCCGACGCACCCGTGCTGCTGTACCTGCACGGCGCACGCTGGAACGTCTCGGGCTCTTCCAACCGGATGCGCCGCATGCAGTCGCTGGGCTTTTCGGTCCTGGCCGTGGACTACCGGGGCTTCGGCAAGAGCAGCCCGGGCCTGCCATCCGAAACCACGGCTGCCGAAGACGCCCGCGCCGCGTGGGACTGGATCGCGGCCCACCAACCCGGCCGGCCCCGCTACATCTTCGGCCACTCGCTCGGCGGCGCGATCGCGATCGGCCTCGCGCGCGAGGTCGACGACGAGGCCGGCACCATCGTCGAGGGGACGTTCACGAGCATCCCCGATGTGGTGGGCACCTTCAAATGGGGCTGGCTGCCCGTGTCGGGCCTCATCACGCAGCGCTTCGAGTCGGTACGCAAGGTGGGCCAGATCGGCTCGCCGCTGCTCGTGGTGCATGGCAGCGCAGACCGGCTCATTCCGCACGCCTTGGGCCGCCAGCTCTACGAGGCCGCGCAGGAGCCCAAACGCTTCGTGCTCGTCGAGGGCGGCACGCACCACGACACGAACGCCGTGGGCCTGCCGCAGTACCGCGAAGCCGTGGCGGCCCTGTTCCAGTTGCGCTGAACCCAGCCTAGCGCTGCATGGCCTGCGCCAGCGCGGCCCAGGCCTTGAGCGTGAGCGCATGCGTGAATGCCGCGCTCGCCACCGGGTGGGACGAGAGCTTGACCACCACCATCTCGGCCTGGGGATTGATATGCAGCATCTGCCCATGGATGCCCGAAGCCTCCCAGGCCCCGTCGGCGTTGTGCAGCACCCACCACTGGTTGCGGTAGCTATAGCCGGGGCGTGCCGCCTGCAAGCCCTGGAACTTGAATTTCTCGCGGTCGCCGCCGCGCACCGTGTCCTCGATTACCGCGCGGTCGAAGACCTTCTGCCCGTTGTAGGTACCGCCCAGGCGCAGCATCTCGCCCACGCGGGCCAGGTCGCGCGCCGTGGCGTTCAGGCCCGCGCCCTGCAGCGGCGTGCCCACGCTGTCCACCATCACGTGGGCATCCTCTTCCATGCCGAGCTTCTGCCAAAGGCCCTCGCTCATGAGATCGGCCCAGTGCCGGCCCGTGGCGCGCGAGACGATCCAGCCCAGCACTTCAGAGTGCACCGTGCGGTAGACGAAGCCCTCGCCGTGCTGGCCCTCCTTTTTCAGCGTTTTGAGAAAGTCGTAGATCGTGGCCGGCCCCTGGTAGCCCGGCGGGCGCGGCAGGATGCCGCTGGCCCAGCTGTAGCCGAAGATCTCGGCCGTGGGGTCGGTGTAGACCTCGCGGAAGCGCACGGCCCCCGTCATGTCCATCACCTCGCGCACCTTCATGTCGCCCCAGGCGCTGCCCGCCAGCTCGGGCACGTACTTCGTGACCAGGGCCTGGTCGTCGATCGTGCCGTCGTGCACGAGCTGTGCGGCCATCAGCCCGGTGAAGGACTTGGTGACCGAGAAAAGCAGGTGCGGGGTCCAAGGCCGCATTTGGTTGTCATAGCGCTCGTACACCACACGCCCCCGGTGCAACACGACGATGGCGTCGGTGTAGGTGCGCTCCAGCCACTGGTCTACCGTGATCGGCTGGCCCTTGTCGTCCTCGAAGGCCAGGCCGCCGAGTGGGCGCGGATCAGCCACGAGAGGAGATGCGGGGCCCGTGCCGCGACGGATGTTGCGCGTGGGCTGCAGCTCGCGCAGGTGCTGCAGCGCCCAGCGCATCTGGGGGTACTGGTAGGAATTGCCCCGGTCCACGCGCTGCGCGCCTTCGGGTGGAAAGTCCTTCATGTAGCTCAGCGCATCCAGCGACACGCTGGCCGGAGAGGGCAGCACGGGCGCCTGGGGCTGGGCCCAGGCCGTGCCGGCCAGCGCCAGTGCCAGCGCCGCCGCCGGGCCGCGCAGGGTGGAGAAAAAGGTCACATGCGTCTCCTTGGAATGGTGGTTCTCGTCGTCCGCACAGGGCGAGGCAACCCGCCCTGGCCAGCTCGCCGCCGCATGGTGCCGCTCCGCCCCGGCCCCGGCCTGTCGCATGCGAGACGCTCGCTGCGCGGGCCGCACACACTCCCGCGCATCCCCACGCAACCACGCACCAAGGCGCTCGCGCGGCCATCTCTGCTACCCTCGCACGCCTATATGTCCGTGCCTTCCTCCTCCGTGCGCGCCGGGCCAGCCATGGCGCCTGCGCTGGCCGTCGTGCTGCTCGCGCTGCTCGTGCTAATGCTGGGGCTGCAGCCCATCACGACCGACCTGTACCTGCTCGCGCTGCCGGCCCTGCAGCAGCACCTCGGCGCGTCCATGCCGCAGGCGCAGCTCATGCTCACAGCCCTGCTGCTGGCGCTGGCGCGCCGCCATGGAGGCAGCGCATGACCGCCGCCGCACGCTCCCTGCCCTGCATCGCCATCGCTGGCCCCACGGCTTCGGGCAAGACGGCGGGCGCGCTGGCCCTGGCCGCCGTGCTCGCCCGGCAGGGCCTGCGCACGGAGATCGTGAGCGTGGACTCGGCCTTGGTCTACCGCGGCATGGACATCGGCACGGCCAAGCCCACGGCCGAGGAGCGCGCCGCCGTGCCACACCACCTCATCGACATCCGCGACCCGCTGCAAGCCTACAGTGCCGCCGAGTTCGTGCAGGACACCACGCGCCTCGTGGCCGAGATCCGCGCGCGCGGCGCCCTGCCGCTGCTCGTGGGCGGCACCATGCTGTACTTCAAAGCCCTGGAGGGCGGCATCGACGACATGCCGCCCGCCCACCCCGGCGTGCGCGACGCCATCGAGGCGCGCGCCGCCGCGCAGGGCTGGCCCGCGCTACATGCCGAACTCGCGCGCGTGGACCCGGCCACGGCCGCGCGCCTGGCGCCCGGCGACAGCCAGCGCATCCAGCGCGCGCTCGAGGTCTGGGAGGTATCGGGCCAGCCGCTGTCGAGCTTTCACACTACAAAAATGAGAGCTGCCAGCGCTGGTGTGGTGAGCGCTGGAGCCTTTTTTTCGCTGGAACCTGCCGATCGCGGCTGGCTGCACACGCGCATTGCCCAGCGCTTCGACGCCATGCTCGCTGCCGGGTTCGTGGACGAGGTACGCGCCCTGCGCGCGCGCGGCGACCTGCACCCCGACCTGCCCTCGATGCGTTGCGTGGGCTACCGCCAGGCCTGGGAGGTGCTCGATGCGCAAAAGGCCACGGGCGCTGCGCCAGACATGGAAGGCCTGCGCGAGCGCGGCATCGCGGCCACGCGCCAGCTTGCCAAGCGGCAGATCACCTGGCTGCGCTCCATGCCCGCGCGCCAGGCCATCGCCTGCGACGCCCCCGATGCCATGGCCCGGCTGCTGCACGCCGCGCTGCGCAGGCTTGAGGACGCCTGAATATGAGCGAGCTGCTGCGCGTCGAAGGCCTGGCCAAACGCTACGGCGCCACCACGGTGTTCGAGAACGTGCACTTCACGCTACAGCCCGGCGAGTTCGCGGCCATCGTGGGCGAGTCGGGCGTGGGCAAGTCCACGCTGCTCAACTGCCTTGCGGGCCTGGACACCTGGGACGCGGGCCGCATCGTCCACGGCGGCGGCACCGACCTTTCCGCGCTGAACGAAGCGCAGCGCGCGCTCTGGCGCCGCGCGCACGTGGGCTTCGTGTTCCAGGCCTTCCACGTGCTGCCCCACCTGGACGTAGCGCAGAACGTGGACCTGCCCCTGCTGCTGCTCGGCCGCCCCGATGCGCAGCGCGTGGAGCAGATGCTTGCAGCCGTGGGCCTCGCGGGGCTGGGCGAGCGCCTGCCGCAGCAACTCAGCGGCGGGCAGCTGCAGCGCGTGGCCATCGCGCGCGCCCTGGTGCACCGCCCGGCCCTGCTGCTGGCCGACGAGCCCACGGGCAACCTCGACCCC
>JASLFM010000384.1 GCA_030150585.1 Acidovorax sp. | reverse complement strand
TTGCCGATGAAGCCGTCGCACACGCCCGAGACCACGGCCGTCTTCTTGATCTTCTTGGCCACGGCCATCACGGTGGCGAGCACGTCCTTGGCGGTGGCTTTGCCGCGCACCACCTCCAGCAGCTTCATCACGTTGGCGGGGCTGAAGAAGTGCATGCCCACCACGTCCTGAGGGCGCTTCGTGAAGGCGGCAATCTTGTCCACGTCGAGCGTGGAGGTGTTCGAGGCCAGGATGGCGCCGGGCTTGGCCACGGCATCGAGCTGCTTGAAAACGGCTTCCTTCACGCCCATTTCCTCGAACACGGCCTCGATGATGAGGTCGGCGTCCTTCAGGTCCTCATAGGCCAGCGTGGTACTCAGAAGGGCCATGCGCTGCTGGTACTTGTCTTCCTTGAGCTTGCCCTTCTTCACCTGGGCTTCGTAGTTCTTCTTGATGGTGGCGATGCCGCGGTCCAGCGCCTCCTGCTTGGTCTCCAGGATGGTCACCGGAATGCCCGCGTTCAGGAAGTTCATGGTGATGCCGCCGCCCATGGTGCCGGCGCCGATCACGCCGACCTTCTGGATGGAGCGCTGCGGCGTATCCGAAGGTACGTCCGGGATCTTGCTGGCGGCGCGCTCCGAGAAGAAGATGTGGCGCAGCGCGCGCGACTCAGGCGTCCACATGAGGTTGATGAACAGCTCGCGCTCGTAAGCCAGGCCGTCGGCGAACTTGCGGCGCGTGGCGGCCTCCACCGCATCCACACACTTGGCGGGCGCCGGGAAGTTCTTGGCCATGCCCTTGACCATGTTGCGCGCGAACTGGAAGTAGGCATCGCCCTCGGGGTGCTTGCAGGGCAGGTTGCGCACCAGGGGCAGCGGGCGCGTGTCGGCGATGCCCTTGGCGAAGGCCAGCGCCTCCTCGGCCAGCGATGCGGGCGAGGCCGCCATCTTGTCGAACAGCTTCTGGCCGGGCACGGCGCCGATCATCTCGCTCTTCACAGGCTCGCCGCTCACGATCATGTTCAGGGCCGCCTCCACGCCCACCACGCGCGGCAGGCGCTGCGTGCCGCCCGCGCCGGGCAGAATGCCCAGCTTCACCTCGGGCAGCGCCACGCTGGTGCCGGGCGCGGCCACACGGTAGTGGCAGCCGAGGGCCAGCTCCAGGCCGCCGCCCATGCACACGGAGTGGATGGCCGCCACCACGGGCTTGGCCGAGTTCTCCACGGCCTCGATCACGGCATGCAGGTTGGGCTGCTGCAGGGCCTTGTCGGTGCCGAACTCCTTGATGTCCGCACCACCCGAGAACGCGGCGCCCGCGCCCGTAATGACGATGGCCTTGACGGCCGCGTCGGCGTTGGCCTTCTCCAGGCCCTGGACGATACCGAGGCGGGTGGCATAGCCCAGGCCGTTGACGGGGGGATTGGCCATCGTGATCACGGCCACATTGCCGTGGACTTGGTATTCAGCGGTCATGCTGCGGTTCCTTGGAGGGATGAGGAAGAAAAAGAACGGTCGTGCGTTTTTATTGTAGGGAGTTCGGCGCGATTTGCCAGCGCCGCTTTGTCCCGCCGGGGACAAGGCCATGCCCGCGCAGCAGACAGGCCCGCGCCGGGCGGCGCCACCGACGGCGCGGCCCGGCGAAAACGCCAGGGGGCGGAGGCTCAGACCTCCAGCCACTCCTTGCGTATATAGGTGTTGGCGCGCAGTTCGTCGGGCGTGCCCTGAAAGACGATGCTGCCGTGGCCCATGACGAGCGCACGGTCGGAGATGGTCATGGCGATGGTGAGCTTCTGTTCGATGAGCAGCACCGAAACGCCGCGCGCCTTGATCTTCTGCAGATACTCACCCACCAGCTCCACGATCTTGGGCGCAAGGCCCTCGGTGGGCTCGTCGATGATGATGAGGTCGGGGTCGCCCATGAGCGTGCGGCACAGCGTGAGCATCTGCTGCTCGCCGCCCGACATCACGCCCGCCTCGATGTGCTGGCGCTCCTTGAGGCGCGGGAACATCGCGTACATGTCGTCGAAGCCCCAGCGGCTGCCTTTGCCCCGGCCCTTCTGGCCCAACAGGAGGTTCTGGTGCACCGTGAGGTTGGGAAACACGTCGCGGCTCTCGGGCACGTAGCCCAGGCCCAGGTGGGCGATCTCGTAAGCCTTCTTGCCCGCGAGGCCCTGCCCCTTCCAGTCGAGCGTGCCCTCCCAGTCCACCAGGCCCATGATGGCCTTGGCCGTGGTGGAGCGACCCGAGCCGTTGCGGCCCAGGAGTGCCACGATCTCGCCGGGGCGCACGTCGAAGCTCACGCCGTGCAGTACGTGGCTCTTGCCGTAGTAGGCGTGCAGGTTTTCTATTTTCAGCATCTCAATGCCCCTCTGCCTGCTGCTGCGCGATGACCGAACCCAGGTAGGCCTCCTGCACGCGCGGGTTGGCGCGCACGGCTTCGGGCGTGTCGAAGGCGATCACCTCGCCATAGACCACCACTGCGATCTTGTCGGCCAGGCCGAACACCACGCCCATGTCATGCTCCACGGTGAGCAGCGTGCGGCCCTCGGTCACCTGCTTGATGAGGTGAATGAAGCGCGTGGTCTCGCTCTTGCTCATGCCGGCCGTGGGCTCGTCGAGCAGGATCACGCTCGCGCCGCCCGCGATGGTGATGCCGATCTCCAGCGCGCGCTGCTCGGCGTACGTGAGGTTCATCGCCAGCGTGTCGCGCTTCTTGTCGAGCTTGATCATCTCCATGAGCTCGGTGGCGCGCTCGTTGGCATCCTTGAGCCCCGAGAGGAAGCGCCAGAACGCGTAGCGATACCCCAGGCTCCAGAGCACGCCGCAGCGCAGGTTCTCGAACACGCTGAGCTTGGGAAAGATGTTCGTGATCTGGAAGCTGCGCGACAGCCCCATGCGGTTGATCTCGAAGGGCTTGCGGCCGTCGATGCGTGCACCGTGCAGCAGCACCTCCCCACCCGAGGGCGCGAAGCGCCCGCTGATGAGGTTGAACAACGTGGACTTGCCCGCGCCGTTGGGGCCGATGATGGCCACGCGCTCGCCGGCCTTCACGGCCAGGTTGGCGCCGCGGATGATCTCGGTCTTGCCGAAGCGCTTGCGCAGGTCGCGCAGCTCCAGTGCGAAGGTTGCGTTAGTCGTCACAGCGCTTCCCCCCGCTTGATTTCGTGCTCGATCTCTTCCTGGATCCGTCCCCACTGCTGCAGGAACTGCCTGCGGCACAGCTCGAACAGCCCCAGCCCCGTGAGCAGCACGAAGCCCGCGCCGAACCAGCTGGACAGGCCCTTGGCGTCGAGCGTCGCCCCCAGGAAAGTGAGGTGCGGCCCCAGCGCCGCGTTGAGCTGCAGGTGGTAGGTCATCTCGATCATCGCGGCCGCGCCGAGCACGGCCACCAGCGCCGTTCCCGCCAGGCCCAGGTACGAGGTCCAGAGCTGGCGCAGCTTGCCGTACTTGGCCAGGCGCAGGTTCATCATGATGAGGCTGGCGATGCCGCCCGGGGCGTACATCACCATGAACAGGAACACCAGGCCCAGGTACAGCAGC
>JASLFM010000338.1 GCA_030150585.1 Acidovorax sp. | reverse complement strand
ACGAAGCTCAGCGCGTCGAGGCCGAAGGCCAGCCCGATGCCCGTGCGGTTCGCGCGCTGTGCGCCCACATCGGCGAAGCCCGCGATCAGCAGGCCCGCGAGCAGCGGGCCGAGGAACATGCTGAGCTGGCGCAGCCCCATGCCGATGCCATTGGCCGCGTGCAGCTGGGTGCGTTCCACCACGCGCGGCGTGATGGAGGTGGCGGCGGGAATGCTGAATGCGGTCGAAATGCCAATGGCGAGCGAGAGCGCATACAGGGCCCACAGCGGGCAGTGGCCGGTGAGCACGAGCGCGGCAAGCGCGCCCAGCAGCACCGTGTTGATATAGCGCGTGAGCTGCAGCACCTGCAGCGGTGAATGCCGGTCCACAACGGCGCCGCCCACCAGGATGAACACCGCGCGCGGTACGCTCATGAGGGCCATCACCGTGCCGAGCACGCGTGTGTCGCCCGTCATCTGCAGCACGAGCCAGGGCATGGCGATGAGCGAAAACTGGTCGCCCAGCATCGACAGCGCGGAGCTGGCCATGAGCCAGCGGAAGTTGCGGTCGCGCATCAGCGCGCCGCCGGTCGGGGGGGAGGAGGGGGTGTCAGCTTGCATGGAGCCGACTGTGATGCCTCACGTAGCGTGAGGGTCAAGCGTGCCGCTGTTCCGTTGCACGAAGGCGAAGCTGGATTCGAGATAGTCGCGCACGGGTGCGCTCAGCGGTGCCCCGGCCCGCAGCAGCGGCTCGTTGGCCCAGGCTGCGAACAACTTGCGCCGCAGCTGCGGGTCGCGGTGGGTCAGCGTATCGAGCAGCGCATCTCTGCGCAGGGCGGCTGCCATGGCCTCGGCATCGTGCGGCGGCACGTTGCGGGCTATCAGCTGCAAGGTGTCGTGTTCCAGTGCATCCCACTGCGCGTGCGGCACGTAGCCAATGCGGCGGATGTCCGCGTGGTCCATGTACGGGGCCATCCGCTCCACGCGCAACTGGATGGCAGCTTCGATGAAGGCGATCATGTCGCCCGGCGGCGCATGGTTGCGGCCCTGTGCGCTGGGCTCGGCGCGGAACATGTTGCCCCAGCGCTCCAGCAGGTCCAGGTCGCCGTCCATCCAATGCAGCATGAGCGCCATCCAGCGGTAGGCAAGGGCCTGGACCTCGGGCGCGTCCGCGGGCAGGCGGCGGTCCATGGCACTGCGCACCAGGCCGCGCAGAACGGCCAGATCGGCCTCGACGCGCTTCCAGTTGCCGAAAATGCGCTTGAGCTCCTCTGCGCTGAAGTACTTGCCGTAGGTGGTCATCAGCGCCAGGGTATCGAGCCACCGGCTCGTGTCGGGCACAGCTCCGGCAGCGAGGCCGTCGCGCAGCAAGGCCAGGCGCGCGCGCAGCTCGGTGGCCTGGGCGATCTGCTGGTCGAGCGCGCGCATCTGCTGCGCGATGATGCGCTCGGGCTCCACGCCGTCGCCCGCCAGCAGCCCGGCGATGTCGGCGAGGGCCAGGCCCAGGTGGCGCAGCGTCTGGATGGCGTGCAGGCGCTGCACATCCGCCTGGCTATAAAGGCGGTAGCCGGACTCGCTGCGGCCCGAGGGCTTGAGCAGGCCGATTTCGTCGTAGTGGTGCAGCGTGCGCACCGTGAGGCCCGCACGCCGGGCGAGTTCACCAACCCGCAGCAGCACGGCGGTCAGCGGCGCACGGAGATCAGCTCGATCTCGAAGTGCAGCGTGGCGTTGGGCGGGATCACGTTGCCCGCGCCGCGCGCGCCGTAGGCGATGGATGCCGGGCAGATCAGTTTGGCCTTGCCGCCCGGCTTCATGCGCTGCACGCCTTCGGTCCAGCAGGGGATCACACGGTTGAGCGGGAATTCGGTGGGCTCGCCGCGCTTGTAGGAGCTGTCGAACTCCTTGCCATCGGGGAACGTGCCGCGGTAGTGCACCTTCACGGTGTCGGTGGCCTTGGGCGATTCGCCGCTGCCGTCCTTGAGCGATTCATAGACCAGGCCGCTGGCTGTGGTGGTGGCGGCGGCCTGGGCGAAAGCGGTGGACGCCAGGACGGCGCTGGCGAGTAGGGCGGACAGCAGGTTTTTCAAGGTGCGTGGCTCCATGGAAAAACCGCGATGGTATACGGCCCGGGTGACCGCGCCAAAGCAACGGCCCCTGGCCGTCGCCGGAGGGCGCGGGCAGGGGCCGTGCGGTGTCGAGTGGACTTGCTTTGCCGTCAGGCGAGGTCGCTCACGGGCACGCAGCTGCAGAACAGGTTGCGGTCACCGTAAACGTTGTCCACGCGTCCTACGGGCGACCAGTACTTGGCCTGGCGCAGCGCAGCCACGGGGTAGGCGGCGGCTTCGCGCGTGTAGGGGTGACTCCATTCGCCCGACAGCAGGCTCTCGGCCGTGTGCGGCGCGTTCTTGAGCGGGTTGTCGTCCTGGGGCAGGGCGCCGCCTTCGATCTGGCGGATCTCCTCGCGGATGGCGATCATCGCGTCGATGAAGCGGTCGATCTCGAACAGCGTCTCGCTCTCGGTGGGCTCCACCATGAGCGTGTTGGGCACGGGGAAGGAGAGCGTGGG
>JASLFM010000332.1 GCA_030150585.1 Acidovorax sp. | reverse complement strand
GACGCCGCCGTCTTGTCCGTCCAGACCGCCGGCACCTCGGGCGGCAACGGCATCATGCAAACCTCCGACAACCGGTTTGGCTGCGAGCACCAGACCAGCGGCAGCCTGGCGGGCGGCGTGCTGTGCGTCAAGGTCGACGCGTCGGGCACGCAGCTGCTGCGGTCCTACTACTTCCTCTACAGCGTGAACGAGGGCGAGGGCTTCTCCAGCGCCTACGGCACGGGTCCCAGCCAGTCACTCAGCGTGCAGCGCCTGACCACGCCGCAAGGGGTGGGCACAGGGATTTACTACAAGTCCGCAGCCGAGGACGCCGCCCCCAGCACGGCGCTGCACGACCATATCAGCCGGCTGGCCGCAGAGGGCCTGGGGCGCTGAGCGCCTACCGCGCCTCCACGCGCGGATAGAACTCCCGGTCCTCGCGCTGCATGCGCTCGTGCACTCGGCGCAGCACGTCGTTGGCGTCGGCGCGGAAGCCTTCCCCGTCCGCGCGCAGGCGCTGCGCCGTGTTCCAGCGGTGCGCGAAGGCGTCGAACGCGGCGGCGATGGGCCCCATGTCGGACTGGAAGCGCTGGCCCAGCCGGGCCAGCTCCTCGTCGTCGCCCCGCCGCAGAGCGGGGTACAGGGCCTGGTCCTCCACGGCCAGGTGCAGCTTGATGACCGCGCTCATGGCGATGATGCCCTCGGCAAGGGCCGCCGCATTGCGCTCCACGCCCGCATGGGCGAGGCCGCGCAGGGCCGCGATGCGGCGCAGGATATCCGTGTGCTGGTGCTTGAACTTGTCGATGTTCATGGTCTGCCCCCTGCGGTTCAGCGGCGGGCGCCGGCAAATGCGGCCGCTGCGGGCGCGGCCGGCGCGTGGGAGCCGAGCACGCCGCGCACCACCTGCCAGGCCACGCAGAGCGCGCCGGTGATGAAGACCACGTCGCCGCCCGTGCGCACCCAGCGCAGCGTTTGCAGGAAGGGCTGCTGCAGGAAGGCCTCGCTGCGCGCGTACCAGAGGCCCTCGGTCACGCTCGCGTGGAACTGGAACAGGCCGATGGGCAGCAGGCTGGTGGCGATCATGAGCACCAGGCCCGCGTTGAGCCACCAGAAGCCCGTCTTCATGAGCCGCTCGCTGAAGACGAGCTGCGGCCGGATGTAGCGCAGCACGAGCAGCGTGAAGCCCAGCGCCAGGAAGCCGTAGACCCCGAACAGCGCGGCATGCGCGTGCACGGGCGTGGTGTTCAGGCCCTGCACGTAGTACAGCGAGATGGGCGGGTTGATCATGAAGCCGAAAACGCCCGCGCCCAGCATGTTCCAGAACGCCACGGCCACGAAGCACATCAGCGGCCACTTGAGGCGAGCCATCCACGGCGCGCGGTGCTGCAGGCGCCAGTGCTCCCAGGCCTCGTGGCCCAGCACTACGAGCGGCACCACCTCGAGCGCGCTGAACGCAGCGCCCACCGCCATCACCGGCGTGGTCGTGCCCGCGAAGTACAGGTGGTGGAAGGTGCCGGGCACGCCGCCCAGCATGAAGAGCGAGGCCGAGGCCAGGCTGGCCGCCGTGGCCATGCGCGGCGACACCAGGCCCAGCGTGGAGAAGATGAACGCGAGCGCCGTGGTGGCGAACACTTCGAAGAAGCCCTCGACCCACAGGTGCACCACCCACCAGCGCCAGTACTCCATGATCGACAGGTGCGTGCGCTCGCCGTAGGCGAAGCCCGCGCCGTAGAACAGGCCGATGGCCACCACCGATGCCGTGAGCAGCGCCAGCAGGTTCTTGTCGCCGGGATGGCGGAACGCGGGCACGATGCCGCGCAGCATCAGCACGAGCCAGAAGGCCACGCCCGCGAACTTGCCGATCTGCCACAGGCGGCCCAGGTCCACGTACTCATAGCCCTGGTGGCCGAGCCAGAAATTCCACTCGGGCGGCATGATCTGCGCGATGGCGAGGTAGTTGCCCGTGAACGAGCCCACGACCACGACCACCAGCGCCCAGAACAGCACGTCCACGCCGAGCTTCTGGTACTTCGGGTCCTTGCCGCCGTTGATGAGCGGCGCGAGGAACAGGCCCGCCGCGAGGAAGCCCGTGGCGATCCAGAACAGCGCGCTCTGGATGTGCCAGGTGCGCACCAGCGAATACGGGAACCACTGCGATACGTCGATCCCGTAGAACTTCTGCCCCTCCACCGTGTAGTGCGCGGTAAAGCCGCCCAGCATGACCTGCAGCGAAAACAGCGCCACGATGAGGAACAGGTACTTGCCCAGGGCGCGCTGCGAGGGCGTGAGCGCCACGCGCGCGAGCGGGTCCTGCGCGGGCGGCGCGGGGTCGTGCTCGTCCTGTTTGCGCAGGAAGGACCAGCCCCACACGAGGAAGCCCACGCCCGCCATCATCACGACCACGCTCATCACCGACCACACCAGGTTCTCGCCGGTGGGCTGGTTGCCGATCAGTGGCTCGTGCGGCCAGTTGTTGGTGTAGGTAGCCACGCTGCCAGGGCGCTCGGTGGCGGCCGCCCAGGCGGTCCAGAAGAAGAAGCCCGCCAACTGCGCGCGCCGTGCGGCGCTGGGCAGCGTGTTCTCCTTCATTGCGAAGTGCTCGCGGCTGGCGTGCAGCGCGGGCGCGTCGCTGAAGAGCTGATCGTAGTAGTGCGCCGTCTGCGCGATCGCGTCGGCGCGCACCGTGGACACCGTGGCCGTGCCCGTGGACGGGTCGTAGGTGTTGGTGCGGTACTCGGTGCGCAGGCGACCCTGCAGCACGGCCTGGGCGGCCGCGTCGAGCTCCGCGTAGCGCTTGCCGTGCGCGCGCTCGGCCGCGATGTCGAGCCATGCGGTCAGCTCGCGGTGCAGCCAGTCGGCCGTCCAGTCGGGCGCCTGGTAGGCGCCATGGCCCCAGATGGAGCCCAACTGCATGCCGCCCACGGATTGCCAGGCGGTCTGGCCGTCGAGGATGCTTTCCTGGGTGTAAAGCACCTCGCCGCCGGCCGTGGCGATGCGCTCGGGAATGGGTGGCGCCTGGCGGTACACCTCGGCGCCGTAGTAGCCCAGCAGGCTGAAGGTGACGATGAGCACGCCGATCAGCGCGAACCAGTGCTTGCGGTAGCTACCCATGGCGCACCTCCAGATGCGGCCGGACCGCGGGGGGAATGTTCAGCGGAGTCTTCATGCTGGTCTCTCTCATTGCAAAGATGGGGTGGACACTGCTTCGCAAACCTGAGGCCAGGTTTTGGCCCCTGGGAAATCAATGATTTACCGCATTCATGGTGTTTTTCACCGTATATTGAAAAGGTTTATTTCACCCATTTAGGGTTATGAATACCCTCATCGACGCCGCACTGCTGGCCGACCTGGCCGCCGATCTGCCCCCTGCCGAACGCCTGCAGCGCCTGGCCAGCCGGCTGCGCACGCGCTTTCGCTGCGGCGCCGTGGTAGTGCTGCGGCTGGAAGAGGAGCACCTGCGTCCCGTGGCCGTGGACGGTCTCGTGCCCGAGGCGCTGGGCCGGCGCTTCGCCGTCCACCAGCACCCGCGCCTGGCGGCCATCCTGGCGCGGCGCGAGGTGACCTGCTTCGACCACGACAGCACCTTGCCCGACCCCTATGACGGCCTGCTCGACACCCTGGTGGGCGAGCCCCTGCCCGTGCACGACTGCATGGGCGTGGCGCTCTGGTCCGAAGGGCGCCCCTGGGGCGTGCTCACGCTCGATGCGCTGCAGACCGGCACCTTCGGGCCGCCCGAGCGCGCCGCGCTCGCGCAGTGCGCCACGCTGGCCGAAGCCACGGTGCGCATGGCGCGGCTCGAGCGCGAGGTACATGCGCTGCGCATGGAATCCCCCGCGCGCGGCGCCGAGTCCGACGAACGCGAAACGCGCGCGGACGGCGGCGATGCCGAGATCGTGGGCCAGAGCCCCGCGCTCACGCGCCTGCTGCACGAGCTGCGCGTGGTGGCCGGCTCCGAGCTGCCCGTGCTGCTGCTGGGCGAGACCGGCGTGGGCAAGGAGCTGTTCGCGCGCTGGCTGCACCGCCATTCGCCGCGCCGCGCCAAGCCGCTGGTGCACGTGAACTGCGCGGCCCTGCCCGAATCGCTGGCCGAGAGCGAGCTGTTCGGCCACGCGCGCGGCGCATTCTCGGGCGCCGTGGCCGACCGGCCCGGCCGCTTCGAGGCCGCCGAGGGCGGCACGCTGTTCCTCGACGAGGTGGGCGAGCTGCCGCTGGCCGTGCAGGCCAAGCTGCTGCGCACGCTGCAGAACGGCGAAATCCAGCGCCTGGGCGCCGACCGGCCCCGCCGCGTGGATGTGCGCGTGATCGCCGCCACCAACCGCAACCTGCGCGAGCAGGTGGCCGGCGGCGCCTTCCGTGCCGACCTGTACCACCGGCTGTCGGTCTACCCCGTGCCGATTCCGCCGCTGCGCGAGCGCGGCGCCGACGTGCTGCTGCTCGCGGGGCGCTTTCTCGAACTCAACCGCGCGCGCCTGGGCCTGCGCAGCCTGCGCCTGTCGGCCGGCGCGCAGGAGGCGCTGTGCAGCTACCCCTGGCCCGGCAACATCCGCGAACTGGAGCACGTCATCAGCCGCGCCGCGCTCAAGACGCTGAGCCGTGGCGTGGGCCGCAACGACATCGTGACGCTGGAGGCCGCACTGCTCGACCTGGACGCTGGCGCGGCCCTGCCATCCACGCCCGCCCCGCCGCTCGCCACGGCGGACACGCCCATTGCCGGGGGCACGCTGCGCGACGCCGTGGACGCCTGCCAGCGCGAGCACATCCGCGCCGCGTTGCAACGCCATGGCGGCAACTGGGCCCGCGCCGCGCGCACGCTGGAGGTGGATTCGAGCAACCTGCACAAGCTCGCGCGGCGCCTGGGGCTCAAGGAGTAGCTACTGAAAAGATAGCTTTCTGCGCTCATCTGCTGTGCGCTGCAGGCCTGTTTGGCTAGAATTTTGGCATCCGCACACGAGGAGGCGCGCCATGCCCACGCACGAGGTTTTCAACCAGGTGGACGAGCCCACGGGCATCAATTTGCTCACGGCCGACCCGGCCCTGGCCGAGGCGCTGCGGCGCGCGGGCGCCGACTGGGCCCTGCACGCACTCACGCAATACGCGGGACGCCTGGCCGAGCCCGCTACCTGGTGCCTGGCCGAAGAGGCCAACCGCCACTCCCCCGTGCTGCACAGCTTCGACGCACGCGGCCGCCGCATCGACCAGGTGGAATTCCACCCCAGTTGGCACAGCCTCATGGCGATGTACCGTGCCCAGGGCCTGATCGGCCGGCCCTTCGCCGAAACCCGCAGGGGCCGCTGGGCTGCCTGGGCCGCGGGCTTCTACCTGCACGGCCAGGTGGAACAGGGCACGCTGTGCCCGGCCACGATGACCACGGCCAGCATTCCCGTGCTGCAGAAGGAGCCCGCGCTGTGGGCGCAGTTGCAGGCATTGCTCTACAGCAGCGATTACGACGCGCGCGACCTGCCGCTGGCGCAAAAGAAGTCGATCTGGCTCGGCATGGGCATGACCGAGAAGCAGGGCGGATCGGACGTGCGCGCCAACACCACCGTGGCCACGCCATTGCAATCGGGTTCGGGCGCGGGCGGGCGCGGCGGCGAATACCTGCTGCGCGGCCACAAGTGGTTCTTCTCGGCCCCCATGTGCGACGCGCACCTCGTGGTGGCGCGCACCGGCGAGGGCGGACCGTTCGCATGCTTCTTCGTGCCGCGCTGGCGGCCCGACGGCAGCAAGAACGCCGTCAACGTGCAGCGCCTCAAGGACAAGGTGGGCAACCGCAGCAATTCGAGCAGCGAGGTCGAGTTCCAGGACGCCTGGGGCCTCCTCATGGGCGAGGAAGGCCGGGGCATTCCCACCATCATCGAAATGGCCACGACCACGCGCCTCAACTGCGTGCTGGGCAGCGCCGCCATCCTGCGCCAGGCGCTGGTGCAGGCATTGGCCTACGCGCGCCAGCGCCTCGCCTTCGGCAAACGCCTGGCCGAGCAGCCCCTGATGCGCGCGGTGCTGGCCGACCTGGCCCTGGAGAGCGAGGCCGCCATGGCGCTCGCGATGCGCCTGGCCGAGGCCTACGAGGACGAAACCGACCCCGTGCAGCGCGCATACAAGCGCATCCTCACGCCCGCCGCCAAGTTCTGGGTCTGCAAGCGCGGCGTGGAATGCACGGGCGAGGCCATGGAGGTGCTGGGCGGCAACGGCTACGTGGACACCAGCGTGGTCGCGCGCCTGTTCCGAGAGTCGCCCGTGAATTCGATCTGGGAGGGTTCGGGCAACGTGATGTGCCTGGACGTGCTGCGCGCCATCGCGCGCGAGCCCGACGCCGCGCAGGCCCTGCTGGCCGACCTGGCGGATGCCGCGCAGGGCGAGCCACGGCTGCTCGCCGCGCTGCGGTCGCTGCACGATCTGCTGGCCCAGCCACCCGGGCAGTTGGAAGCCCTGAGCCGCGTGCTCGCCCAGCGCCTGGTCCTTGCGGCCCAGGCCGCGCTGCTGCGCCGCCATGCACCCGCCGCCGTGGCCGATGCATTCATCGCCACGCGCCTGGGCGACGGCGATGCAGGCCGCGTGGTGGGCGCGATCGACACGCGCGCGGTGGCGGTGGATGCGCTGCTGGCGCGGGCGCTGGCGAACTGACACACTATCGCCCCACCATGCTCACCCTCCAATCCATCCAGGACGCCGCCGCCCGTCTGCGCGGCCAGGTGCTCGACACACCCTGCGTCGAATCGCAAACGCTCTCGCAGATCGTGGGCGCTCAGGTGTTCCTCAAGTTCGAGAACCTGCAGTTCACCGCCTCGTTCAAGGAGCGCGGCGCGTGCAACAAGCTCTCGCAGCTCACGCCCGCCGAGCGCGCCAAGGGCGTGGTCGCCATGAGCGCGGGCAACCATGCCCAGGGCGTGGCCTACCACGCGCAGCGCCTGGGCCTGCGCGCCGTGATCGTGATGCCGCGCTTCACGCCCGGCGTGAAGGTGGAACGCACGCGCGGCTTCGGCGCCGAGGTGGTGCTGCACGGCGATACGCTGGAGGAAGCGCGCCAGCACGCCTACGCGCTGGCCGACGCCCAGGGCCTGACCTTCGTGCACCCCTACGACGACGAGGCCATCGCGGCGGGCCAGGGCACGCTGGCGCTCGAAATGCTCGCGGCCCAGCCCGGCCTCGACACGCTGGTCATCTCCGTGGGCGGCGGCGGCCTCATCGCGGGCGTGGCCACGGCGGCCAAGGCGCTCAAGCCGGGTATCGAAGTGATCGGCGTGCAGACGGCGCGCTTTCCCTCCATGGTCAACGCCGTGCAGGGCACACAGCTGCCCATGGGCGCATCGACCATCGCCGAGGGCATCGCCGTGGGCACCCCGGGCAAGATCACCCAGGAGGTGGTGGCCCGCCTCGTGGACGACCTGCTGCTGGTGGACGAGGGCGACGTTGAGCAGGCCGTGCTCATGCTGCTGGAGATCGAGAAGACACTGGTCGAGGGCGCCGGCGCCGTGGGCCTGGCGGCACTGGCGCGCTACCCCGAGCGCTTCAAGGGCAAGAAGGTGGGCCTGGTGCTGTCAGGCGGCAACATCGACCCGCTGCTGCTGGCCGCGATCATCGAGCGCGGCATGGTGCGCTCAGGAAGGCTCGCGCGCATCCAGGTCGGCGCGCGCGACGTGCCCGGCGTGCTTGCGCAGATCACGGCCACGGTGGCCTCCGCGGGCGCCAACATCGAGGAGGTGCACCACCAGCGCGCCTTCACCATGCTGGCCGCGCAGAACGTGGAGATCGAGCTCGTGCTGCAAACGCGCGGCAAGGCCCACGTGGAGCAGGTGCTGGCGCAGTTGCGCGCGGCGGGCATGCAGGCCGCGCTGCTCTGAAGTTAGAATGCATCGAGTTTCGTTGAGAAGAATTTTGGAGAACTTGCCATGTCCCAGCCCCAGTCCTCGCATACCCCCGAAGCGCACGACGGCGTCGAGAGCGTGGTGCCGCTGATTCCCGTGGTGCTGCCGGTCGTGGGCGGCATCATGATGTTCCTGCTGGCCTTCATCGCCGTGAACATGGCCTGAAATCCGGCAGGCTCCGCCGACCAGCCCCGCGCCGCGGGGCTTTTTTGTGCCCATACGATCTTCATGCATAAAGGTATGCATCTATTGCATGGATTTGCCCCCCCGTTGTGGCACAAGCGGTCCTGGGTTTCATAAAATCGACATCCCAGCCGACCCGCGAACGCCGCCTCGCCGCGCCTGTCCGCCCGCCGACTGAGCATCCAGCCGTTTTTTCAAAGGCAGCGCTCAGAGCCGTCGCTTTGGCAGCAGGCCTTTTCCGACAAGCGCCATTGGTCCGCTTCCTTTGAAAAGATGGTTTTTCAACTTGAGGAAGCTCCGATGAACGCACCCACGATGCAAGGCCTGGACATCCAGGCCCCCGCATATGTCAAAAATGCCAAGCTGATCGCTTGGGTGGCCGATATGGCCGCCCTGTGCAAGCCCGACCGCATCTACTGGTGCGACGGCTCCAAGGAAGAGTACGACCGCCTGTGCCAGCAGCTCGTCGACGCAGGCACCTTCACCAAGCTCAACCCCGCCAAGCGCCCCGGCAGCTTCCTGGCCTGCTCCGACCCCTCGGACGTGGCCCGCGTGGAAGACCGCACCTACATCTGCTCCGCGAAGAAGGAAGACGCCGGCCCCACCAACAACTGGATGGCCCCGGCCGAAATGCGTGCCACGCTGCAGCCCCTGTTCGACGGCTGCATGAAGGGCCGCACCATGTACGTGGTGCCCTTCAGCATGGGCCCGCTGGGCAGCCCCATCGCCCACATCGGCATCGAGCTGTCCGACAGCGCCTACGTGGCCGTGAACATGCGCACCATGACGCGCATGGGCAAGGCCGTGTTCGACGTGCTCGGCGTGGACGGCGAGTTCGTGCCCTGCGTGCACACCGTGGGCGCGCCCCTGCAGCCCGGCCAGGCCGACGTGAAGTGGCCCTGCAACAAGACCAAGTACATCGTGCACTACCCCGAGACGCGCGAGATCTGGTCCTACGGCTCGGGCTACGGCGGCAACGCGCTGCTGGGCAAGAAGTGCTTCGCGCTGCGCATCGCCTCCACCATGGGCCGCGACCAGGGCTGGCTGGCCGAGCACATGCTGATCCTGGGCGTGACCTCGCCCCAGGGCAAGAAATACCACGTGGCCGCCGCCTTCCCGAGCGCCTGCGGCAAGACCAACTTCTCCATGCTCGTGCCGCCCGCAGGCTTCGAGGGCTGGAAGGTCACCACCATTGGCGACGACATTGCCTGGATCAAGCCCCAGGCCGACGGCTCGCTGCGCGCCATCAACCCCGAGGCGGGCTACTTCGGCGTGGCCCCCGGCACCAACACGCTCACCAACCCCAACTGCATGGCCAGCCTCGACAAGGACGTGATCTTCACGAACGTCGCGCTGACCGATGACGGCGATGTGTGGTGGGAAGGCATGGAGAAGGACAGCGGCAAGACCCCCGAGCACCTGATCGACTGGCAGGGCAAGGACTGGACGCCCCAGATCGCCAAGGAAACCGGCGCCAAGGCCGCCCACCCCAACGCCCGCTTCACCGTGGCCGCCACGAACAATCCCGCGCTCGACAGCGCCTGGGACGACCCGGCCGGCGTGAAGATCGACGCCTTCATCTTCGGCGGCCGCCGCTCCACCACGGTGCCGCTCGTGACCGAGGCGCGCGACTGGACCGAGGGCGTCTACATGGCCGCCACCATGGGCTCCGAGACCACGGCGGCCGCCTTCGGCGCCCAGGGCGTGGTGCGCCGCGACCCGTTCGCCATGCTGCCCTTCATGGGCTACAACATGAGCGACTACTTCCAGCACTGGCTGAATCTGGGCGCGAAGATCGCCGCCTCGGGCGCCACGCTGCCCAAGATCTATACGACCAACTGGTTCCGCAAGGACGAGGCCGGCAAGTTCGTCTGGCCCGGCTACGGCGAAAACATGCGCGTGCTCAAGTGGATGATCGACCGCATCGAAGGCCAGGCCGCCGGCCAGGAAACGCCCTTCGGCGTGGCGCCGCAGTACAGCGAAATCAACTGGACCGGCCTGGCGTTCACGCCCGAGCAGTTCGCCACCGTCACGAGCATCGACCGCGCCGCCTGGGCCGAGGAGCTGAAGCTGCACACGGCGCACTTCGAGCAGCTGGCCTACCACCTGCCGCAAGCCCTGCTGGACACCAAGGCCGCGCTCGAAAAGCGCCTCGCCGCCTGACGCGCCAGGCCCCGCCCCGGCGGGACGTGGCAACGCCGCCGCAAGAGCCGCCCTTTCGGGCGGCTTTTTCATGCATAAAAAAAGCCGTGGCGCCAGGCCACGGCTTGATCGCTGGGAGTCTCGCGCTTTTTAGTAGTAGCGGCGGATGTTGTTCGAGGCGCTGGCTTCCATGATGCGCATGAGGTCGGCCATCAGGCGCGCGTCCTGCATGGCCAGAGCCCAGGTGCGCTCGTCCTCGGCAGCCAGGCGGCGGCTTTCCGCCCAGGCCTTGTAGCCCGAACGGATCGTCACGGCGGCGCGGCGGGCCGGAGCGGCCAGCAGGGCCAGGGCGGCAAAGGCCACGAGCCACAGGCCCATCCAGGCGGCCAGCAGGTGGCCTTCGCTCCAGGTGTCGATGACCTGGTTGGCCACCACGAGCAACGCCGACACGATGGCGGCCAGCAGCAGCGAGGCCGCGCCGCGGTTGCCCTCAAAGCCGGCAGCGGCATGCTTGATGGTCTCGGCGGCCTGCGTGGCGCGCACAACACCGGGATGTTCGGCGGGGTAGGTGTTCTGTACGAAGCTGGTCATGGGGATTTCCCTTCAAAAACGCTTGTGGCGAAATGCCGGGCGATGGGGGAATACTAGGGTTATCCCTATATTTATTCAAATTTATATTTTGAATCCATATCATTCACGTCGATGATGAATGGAGCCCATGACCCCCCACCGCTTTCTCTCGCTCGACCTGAACCTGCTGCGCGTGTTCGACGAAGTCATGGCCGAGCGCAGCCTCACGCGCGCAGCGCACAAACTCTCGATCACCCAGCCCGCCGTGAGCAACGCCATTCGCCGCCTGCGCGATGCCGTGGGCGACGAGCTGCTGGTGCGCAGCGGCCAGGGCGTGGAGCCCACGCCGCGCGCGCTCGCGCTGTGGCCCGCCGTGCGCACGGCACTCGCGGGGCTGCAGGAATCGCTCGTGCCCAGCGCGTTCGACCCCGCCACGGCCAGTACCACCTTCGTGCTCGCCATGGCCGACGCGACGGCGGCCACGCTGATCCCGCCGCTGGTGGACATCCTCGAGCACGAGGCCCCCGGCATCTCGGTGCGCGTGCTGCCGCTCACCACGCGCGACCCGCGCCGGCTGCTGGAGCAGGAGGCCGCCGACATGGCCGTGGGCTACTTCCCCGCCGTGCTGGCCGACCTCACGGCACGCGCGCAATCGGGCGCGGCCGTGGCCTTCGACAGCCGGCGCCTCTACGACGGCGAATACCTGTGCGTGATGCGCCAGGGCCATCCGCTCGCGGCCGAGCCCCTGACGCTGGACCGCTACTGCGCGGCGCGCCACATGCTCGTGAGCTTCTCGGGCCGCCCCTTCGGCTTCATCGACGAGGCACTGGCCTCGCTCGGGCGCAAGCGGCAGGTGGTCATCACCGTCAACCAGTTCTTCACGGCCGGCCGCGTGGTGGTCAACTCGGACCTGCTCACGGTGCTGCCACGCCACTTCGTGCCCGTGACGGGTATTGCCCACCGGCTGGAGCTGCGCCAGCTGCCGCTGAACGTGCAGGCCGTGCACGTGGATGCGCTCTGGCGCCTGCGCGGCCCGGACCAGGCCGCCTACGGCTGGTTGCTGCAGGCGCTCGCGCGTGCCGCACGGCAGACCATTGCCTAGGCCCGCTCACTCTGTGCAAGAGGAACCCCTTTGTGAGCAGGCCCTAGACTCCGCACTGCCATGAACATCCAGCTGCTCTCCGACCTGCACCTCGAGGCCCATCC
>JASLFM010000317.1 GCA_030150585.1 Acidovorax sp. | reverse complement strand
GGCGGCATCGCCTACAACCCCGAAGAGTTCGAAACCATCTGCAAGCGTGGCCTGGAGGCTTCGCCCACCAACGAGCTGCTGATCGAAGAGTCGCTGCTGGGCTGGAAGGAGTACGAGATGGAAGTGGTCCGCGACAAGGCGGACAACTGCATCATCGTCTGCTCGATCGAGAACCTCGACCCCATGGGCGTGCACACCGGCGACTCGATCACCGTGGCCCCGGCGCAAACGCTGACCGACAAGGAATACCAGATCATGCGCAACGCCAGCCTGGCGGTGCTGCGCGAGATCGGCGTCGACACGGGCGGCTCCAACGTGCAGTTCTCGGTCAACCCGAAGGACGGCCGCATGATCGTGATCGAGATGAACCCGCGCGTGTCGCGTTCGTCGGCGCTCGCCTCCAAGGCCACGGGCTTCCCGATCGCCAAGGTCGCGGCCAAGCTGGCCGTGGGCTACACGCTCGACGAGCTCAAGAACGAGATCACGGGCGGCGCCACGCCCGCGTCGTTCGAGCCCTCGATCGACTACGTGGTCACCAAGATCCCGCGCTTTGCGTTCGAGAAGTTCCCCACCGCCGACAGCCGCCTGACCACGCAGATGAAGTCCGTGGGCGAGGTGATGGCGATGGGCCGCACCTTCCAGGAGTCGTTCCAGAAAGCCCTGCGCGGCCTCGAAGTCGGCGTGGACGGCATGAACGAGAAGACCCAGGACCGCGAACTGCTCGAAAAGGAACTGGGCGAGCCCGGCCCCGAGCGCATCTGGTACGTGGGCGACGCGTTCGCCATGGGCCTCTCCGTCGATGAAGTGCATGACCTCACCAAGATCGACAAGTGGTTCCTGGTGCAGATCGAGGAGATCGTGAAGATCGAGCTCGACCTGGACAAGCTCGCGGAAGAGAAGGGCGACGCCGCGCTGGCCGCCCTGGATGCCGACACGCTGCGCGCGCTCAAGAAGAAGGGCTTCTCTGACCGCCGCCTGGCCAAGCTGCTCAAAACCAGCGAGAAGGCAGTTCGTGAAGCCCGCCGCGCCCTCAACGTGCGCCCGGTCTACAAGCGCGTGGACACCTGCGCCGCCGAGTTCGCGACCAACACCGCCTACATGTACTCGACCTACGAGGACGAGTGCGAGGCTGCGCCCACGGGCAAGAAGAAGATCATGGTGCTCGGCGGCGGCCCGAACCGCATCGGCCAGGGCATCGAGTTCGACTATTGCTGCGTGCATGCGGCGCTCGCCATGCGCGAGGACGGCTACGAGACCATCATGGTCAACTGCAACCCCGAGACCGTTTCGACCGACTACGACACCTCCGACCGCCTGTACTTCGAGCCGCTCACGCTCGAAGACGTGCTCGAGATCGTGGACAAGGAAAAGCCTGAGGGCGTGATCGTGCAGTACGGCGGCCAGACGCCGCTCAAGCTCGCGCTGGGCCTGGAGGCCGAGGGCGTGCCGATCATCGGCACCAGTCCCGACATGATCGACGCCGCCGAGGACCGCGAACGCTTCCAGAAGCTGCTGCACGACTTGAACCTGCGCCAGCCCCCCAACGCCACGGCCCGTACCGAGGCCGAGGCGCTGGAGAAGGCCGCCGCCCTGGGCTATCCGCTGGTGGTGCGCCCCAGCTACGTGCTGGGCGGCCGTGCGATGGAAATCGTGCACGAGCAGCGCGACCTCGAGCGCTACATGCGCGAGGCCGTGAAGGTGAGCAACGACTCGCCCGTGCTGCTCGACCGCTTCCTGAATGACGCCATCGAGTGCGACGTGGACTGCCTGCGCGACCCCGAAGGCAAGGTCTTCATCGGCGGCGTGATGGAGCACATCGAGCAGGCGGGCGTGCACTCGGGCGACTCCGCGTGCTCGCTGCCGCCTTATTACCTCAAGCAGGCCACCATCGACGAACTCAAGCGCCAGACCGCCGCGATGGCCCAGGGGCTGAACGTGGTGGGCCTGATGAACGTGCAGTTCGCCATCCAGGAAAAGGACGGCCAGGACGTGATCTACGTGCTGGAAGTGAACCCGCGCGCCTCGCGCACGGTGCCGTTCGTCAGCAAGGCCACGGGCATCCAGCTCGCCAAGGTGGCTGCGCGCTGCATGGCGGGCCAGACACTCGCCAGCCAGGGCATCACCAAGGAGGTGACGCCGCCGTACTTCAGCGTGAAGGAGGCCGTGTTCCCGTTCGTGAAGTTCCCCGGCGTGGACACCATCCTCGGCCCCGAGATGAAGTCCACCGGTGAGGTTATGGGCGTGGGCAAGACCTTCGGCGAGGCCTTCGTCAAGAGCCAGCTCGGCGCGGGCACCAAGCTGCCGCGCTCGGGCAAGGTGTTCCTGACGGTGAAGAATGGTGACAAGCCGCGCGCCGTGGCCATTGCGCGCGATCTGGCGGGCATGGGCTTCGAGCTGCTGGCCACCAAGGGAACGGCGGCTGCCATCGAGGCGGCGGGTGTACCCGTGAAGGTGGTCAACAAGGTGACCGAGGGCCGCCCGCACATCGTGGACATGATCAAGAACGACGAGATCGCCATGGTCATCAACACGGTGGAAGAGCGCCGCAACGCCATTGCCGATTCACGTGCGATCCGCACCAGCTCGCTGCTGGCGCGCGTGACCACGTTCACGACCATCTTCGGCGCCGAGGCGGCCGTGGAAGGCATGAAGTACCTCGACAAGCTCGATGTGTACTCCGTGCAGGAGCTGCACGCCCAGCTGGCTTGATCTTGCTGCCGTTCGCGGCATAATCAGGCGCTGAACTGAAACCGCCGCGCGGCAACGCGCGGCGGTTTGCCTTTTAGGACTTGCGCAAACCAGGGTGCGCCCGGATTGCGTCCATGGGGTGCATGCCGCGCCCGGGTGCGTATTGCGCAAGCCGTGTTTTCATGGAGACTTTTTGAATGGCCACCATTCCCATCACCAAGCGCGGCGCGGAAAAGCTCAAGGAGGAACTGCACCGCCTTAAGACCATCGACCGGCCTGCGGTGATCAATGCCATCGCCGAGGCGCGTGCCCAGGGCGACCTGAGCGAAAACGCCGAATACGAAGCCGCCAAGGACCGCCAGGGCTTCATCGAAGGCCGCATCCAGGAGGTAGAGGGCAAGCTCTCGGCCGCGCAGATCATCGACCCCGCCGCGCTGGACGCGGGTGGTCGCGTGGTGTTCGGCGCCACCGTGGAGCTGGAAGACGAGGACAGCGGCGACACGGTGAAGTACCAGATCGTGGGCGAGGACGAGGCCGACCTGAAACTGGGCCTGATCAACGTGTCCAGCCCCATCGCGCGCGCATTGATCGGCAAGGAAGAGGGCGATACCGCCGAGGTGCAGGCCCCGGGCGGCGTGCGCCGCTACGAGGTGGTTGCCGTCAGCTACCTCTGAAGAAGGCCATGCGCGAACGCCTGCCCATGTTCGCCGCCGCGCTCTGGTGGGGCAGCCTGAGCACTGTGGGCTTCGTGGTGGTGCCGCTGCTGTTCGCGCACTTGCCCACGCCCGCCATGGCGGGCAACATGGCGGCCCGCTTGTTCGAGGCGCAAACTTATATTTCGATAGCTGCTTGCGCCTGCCTGCTGGTGCTTTCGAAGCGAAAACATGCGGAAAAGCCCGAACCGTGGGCGCAAGCTGCTATGGTTTTCATCATCCTGGGCCTGTTGGTGGCCCTGCTTGTGCAATATGGCGTGGCGCCGCGCATCGTGGCGCGAGAGAATCTTCGGCTGTGGCACGGCGTGGGCAGCGCCATGTACCTCGTGCAGTGGCTGTGTGCTGGCGCCACGCTGTGGAAGGTCGCAAAACAAGGGGCTGACTGAACATGGAATCCCAAATTCTCCAGATCGCCATCAGCGAGTGGCATGCGGTGTTGGGCAGTGAGGCATGGCGCGCAGCGTTGGAGTCCGGCAAAGTTCTGTTCTTCCCGAATCTTGGTTTCGAACTGCTGCCGGAGGAGCGGGCCTTGCTGCGGCCGGAGATTCGTGACCCTGGCGCGCGCAACATCAGCCTCAACGTCGACGGCACCCTCAAGGGGGCCGTGGGCGACACCGCGACACAGGTGGCGCTCGCGGCCATGATTACGCGTTTTCGAGAGCAGGCGCTGGCGCTGATTGCGGCGCTGCTGCCTTTCTATGTCCTTGCGTTGCGGCTCGCACCGACCAGCTACCGCCCCATGCAGGTGGAAAGCCGCCGGCAGTCCTGGCGTGCCGACGACCGGCGGCTGCATGTGGACGCGTTTCCGTCTCGGCCGAACTATGGAGAGCGGATACTGCGTGTCTTTGCCAACATCAACCCTGATGGCCTGCCACGCGTATGGCGCGTGGGCGAGCCGTTTGAAACCGTGGCGCGCAAATTTTTGCCACGGGCAAAGCCTTATTCCGCCTGGCAGGCCCAGTTGCTGCAGGCGCTTCACGTGACCAAGTCCTTCCGCAGCGAATACGACCACATGATGCTGCAGTTGCACGACGGCATGAAGCGTGACATGGAGTACCAGCAGCACAGTCCGCAGGAGACGGTGCCGTTCCCTGCCGGGTCGGTGTGGGTGTGCTTCTCGGACCAGACCTCGCACGCGGTCATGTCAGGCCAGTACATGCTGGAGCAGACGCTGCACCTGCCTGCAAGCCACGCCTACGACAAGGAGGCCAGCCCGCTGGCCACCCTCACGCGCCTGGCGGGCCGGCCGCTTTACGGCGTGCCCGCCTGAACCTCATTCGCGCCAGTGCTGCGCGACCCAGTGCGCTGGCTTGATGAAGCCCATGCGCTTATTGCGCCGCCCTGCCAACGCATCCGGCGGATTGCATTCGCCATGGAAGATCATGATGCGCGCGCCCGCGGGCACGAAGGGTTCGGTCCAGTAGTTGGTGGGCCAAGTCGGGATGCCGTGGTACTTGAAGCTCGGGCACCAGCCCTCGGGCCAGTACGAGAGCTTGCCCTGCCGGTGCAGGAACTTCGACAGAAAGGTCTGTTCGTTGCGGTAGTTTGCCTGCACTTCGTCCAGGTGCTCGCGGAAGTAGGCCAGCACGTCGGCATGCGCGCCCAGCTCGAAGCGGTAGACCGACGAATTGCCTGTGATCCGCTGGCCGAAGCGCCAGAAGCGCGGATAGTCATGGATGATGAGGAATTCGCCCGGCTGCTCGAAGAAGGCGTCGAGCGAGCCGACGATCACCACATCCACGTCCAGGAACAGCGCCGTGCCGCGCAGGCCGTGCAGATCGGCCTCGAAGGTCGTGAGCTTTTTCCATGCGCCGTCGCGCTGGCCTGGCGCCAGGTGCAGGTTCAGCGGAGGAATGGGCAAACACTGCACCTCGGAACGGATGCCCGTGGCATCGTCGGTGAGGCAGACGAAATTGAAGTCGCCGCTGAGGTGGCGGCGCACCATGGCGTAGAGGCGGTTGACGTACTCCGGGCCGTACTTGGTGCCCCACTTCATGCAGAGCACGTGGCGCTGGGTGGCACTCATGGGGCTCAGTCCCCCTGGCGCTTCTTAATCGACTTCTGCTTGGGCTTGGCGCGCTTGATCTGGCCACCCGGCGTGAGCCGCTGGTTCCCCAGCACACGCAGTTGCTTGACTTCGGGACGCTGGCCGCCGCGCTTGCTGAACTTGAGCACCTTCACGTCGCGCGGGCCGGGCTTGCGGTCTTCGTCGACGGCCTTGGCCTTGGCGGGCGTGGGGCGCCACAGCACGAGCAGCTTGCCGATGTGCTGGATGGGCGCGGCGTTCAGTTCGTCGGCGAGCTGCTGGTACATGGCCTCGCGCGCCGCGCGGTCGTC
>JASLFM010000221.1 GCA_030150585.1 Acidovorax sp. | reverse complement strand
GACAGCAGCACGGCCTCGTCCACGTCGTGGGTGACCATGACCACGGTGCTCTGCGTGCGCGCCACGATCTCCAGCAGCTCGTCCTGCAGCTTGGCGCGCGTGAGCGCGTCCAGGGCGCCGAAGGGCTCGTCCATGAGCAGTACCTGCGGCTCCATCGACAGGGCACGCGCAATGCCCACGCGCTGCTTCATGCCGCCAGATATCTCGCCGGGGCGCTTGTGCGCGGCATGCGCCAAGCCCACCAGGGCCAGGGCCGCCGCCGTGCGCTCCTTGAGCCGGGCCTTGCTCTCTGCCTTGCCGAACACCCGCTCCACGGCCAGGTGCACGTTGCCCTCGCAGGTGAGCCAGGGCAGCAGCGAATGGTTCTGGAACACCACGGCGCGCTCGGGCCCCGGGCCCTTGATCTCCTTGTTGGCGCAGATCAGCGCGCCGGCCGTCGGCGTGGCCAGGCCCGCGATGAGATTCAGCAGCGTGCTCTTGCCGCAGCCCGAGTGGCCGATGAGCGCCACGAACTCGCCCTTGGCGATGGCGAGGTCGATTCCCTGCAGCGCGGTGAACCGGCCCCGGGCGGTCTTGAAGGTCTGCTCCACGCCCTGGATTTCGATGAACTTGGCCGCCTTCATGCTTGCACCTCTTCGAATGTGAAGGCCGTCGCCAGCCGCACCAGGGCCCACTCCAGCAGCAGGCCGACGATGCCGATCACGAAGATCGCAACGATGATGTTCTTGACGTTCAGGTTGTTCCACTCGTCCCACACCCAGAAGCCGATGCCCACGCCGCCCGTGAGCATCTCGGCCGCCACGATCACGAGCCAGGCCGTGCCCACGGCCAGGCGCACGCCCGTGAGCATGTAGGGCAGCACGGCGGGAAACAGGATGGTGGTGGCGATCTTCCATTCGCTCAGGTTCAGCACGCGCGCCACGTTCATGTAGTCCTGCGGTACGCGCTGCACGCCCACGGCGGTGTTGATGACCATGGGCCAGATCGAGCAGATGAAGATGGTCCAGATCGCGGCCGGGTTGGCGCCCTTGAACACCAGCAGCCCGATGGGCAGCCATGCGAGCGGCGACACGGGCCGCAGCAGGCTGATGAGCGGGTTGAACATGCGCGAGAGGAAGGTGAAGCGCCCGATCACGAACCCCGCCGGAATGCCCACGAGCGCCGCCAGGCCGAAGCCCACGGCCACGCGCTGCAGCGAGGCGAGCACGTTCCAGCCCACGCCCTGGTCGTTGGGGCCGTTGCGGTAGAACGGATCGCTGAACACCTGCACGGCCTGGTGCCAGGTCTCGATGGGGCCGGGTATGCTCTGGCCCGTTGTCGATGCCACGATGGCCCACAGGCCCGCGAGCAGGCCCAGGCCGCAGGCGGGCGGCAGCACGGCAAGCCAGAACGTGCGCGAGCGCGCGGCCCAGTCGCGCGATGGCGGCACCACCGAAGGGGCTGTGCCGACCGGGGCTGCAGGGCGTGCCATGGCGTGGGGGGGCGGGCCGGCTGTGGCGGGTGTGGCCTCCCGCGTCTCTGCCGGGCTGTGGAATACGGCGCTGACCATGGGGTTCTCCTTCATGCCTTGATCTTGAAACTGTCGGCGTATTTGGCGGGGTCCTTGCCGTCCCACACCACGCCATCGATAAGCCTGCTGGTGCGCAGCGGGTCCTTGGGTACGCTGACTTTCATGGCGCCTGCTACCGACCGGTAGAGATCGACCTGGTTCACCTGCCGGGCCACGGCCAGGTAGTCGGGGTGCTCCTTGAGCAGGCCCCAGCGCTTGTGCTGCGTGAGGAACCACATGCCGTCGGAGAGGTAGGGGAAGTTCACCGCGCCGTCGTTGAAGAACTTCATGTGGTCCGGGTCGTCCCAGGTCTTGCCGCGCCCGTTCTGGTAGCGGCCCAGGATGCGCTGGTTGATCGCGTCCACGCCCGTGTTCACATAGGCCTTGCCTGCGATGGTCTCGGCCATCTTCATCTTGTTGGACAGGCTCGCGTCGATCCACTGGCCGGCCTCGATCACGGCCATCATCACGGCGCGCGTGGTGTTGGGGTACTTCTTGACGAACTCGGCTGTGGTGCCCAGCACCTTCTCGGGGTGGTCCTTCCAGATCTCCTGCGTGGTGTTGGCCGTGATGCCGATGCCGTCCATGATGGCGCGGTGGTTCCAGGGCTCGCCCACGCAGAAGCCGTCCATGTTGCCCACGCGCATGTTGGCCACCATCTGCGGCGGCGGCACGGTGATGAGCTTGGCACCCGACAGCGGGTTGATGCCCGCCGCCGCCAGCCAGTAGTGCATCCACATGGCGTGCGTGCCTGTGGGAAAGGTGCCCGCGAAGGTGTATTCGCGCTTTTCCTTGGTCATCAGTGCGGCGAGCGAGGGGCCGTCCACCGCCCCCTTGTCGGCCAGCGCCTTGGACAGCGTGATGGCCTGGCCGTTGTGGTTCAGCCCCATGAGCACGGCCATGTCTTTCTTGGGGCCGCCCACGCCCAGGTGCACGCCGTAGACCAGGCCGTAGAGCACATGCGAGAAGTCGAGTTCGCCGTTCACGAGCTTGTCGCGCACGCCGGCCCAGCTCGCCTCCTTGCTGGGCACGATCTTCACGCCGTACTTCTTGTCGAACCCCAGCACCGAAGCCATGACCACGCTGGCGCAGTCGGTGAGCGGGATGAAGCCGATCTTCACCTCTTCCTTCTCGGGCTTGTCGGAGCCCGCGGCCCACGCGCCGTGGTGGCCCAGGCTGGCATAGAGGGCCGCACCGCCCGCGAGGGCGCCGGCCTGGCGCAGGAAGCCACGCCGCTGGGCGCCCTCGGCGGGCAGTGCGGGGCTGGTGGACGGTTGGGGCGATGGCGCCATGGTGGAACTCCTTCTGCGTGAGGGGGTGAGCACAAACAACAAAACCGGGGACCCAGCGCCCCAATGGAAACGGCGTCCTTCCCCAGTCCGCGCGCTGCGGGTGGAGAGGGACGCCGTTGTCCGGACCCCGGCCGCCTTTGGCCGGAGTTCGGGGCATTCATTGCATGAAGCGTGCCAGCCGCTCGGGCCGCCGGAGCCCCACGGGGACGCGTTCTGGTGCGCGGAGCTGCACTGCGTTGGTGCTGCGCTGCAGCATTCAGGAGTCTGTTGGCGCCGCCGGAGGGAGCAGGTCGGCCATGGAGAGCACGGCCTGCGCCACGTCGGCGAGGCGGCGGTTCTGGTTCATGGCGGTCTGGCGCAGGAGCTTGTGCGCTTCGCCCTCGCCCAGTTGGCGGTGGGCCATGAGCAGGCCCTTGGCGCGCTCGACGAGCTTGCGCTCCTGGAGGGCCGCGCGCACCGTCTCGAGCTCGCCCTGCATGGCCTGCAGGCGCAGGGACTGCTCCTGCACGAGTTCGAGCACCGAGCGGTCGAGGTGCGGCCCCAGGCCCGGCGAGGGCACCCGGGCATCGCCCGGGGTATCGAAGAAGGCAGCGGCATCCTGCAGGGGAGGCGCACCGAGCAGGGCCTGCTGCGCCTGCAGTCCGGCACGGGCTTCGGCGATCTTGCGCTCGCACAGCTGCAGCAGGTCGGCAGCGAGCCGGACCTCGATGGCTTGCATGGCGTCCATCCGGCGCGTGGTGGCATCGAACCACGCCTCGCTGAGCTGTGCGTCGAGTGCGCTCCCAGGCAGGGCGGTGCAGCCCACGCGCCGCAGCCGTTCGATGGCGGCGAGCATGGCACCCGCCACGGCTGTCTCGCGCCAGAGGGACAGGGGCTCGGGGGGCGCGAACTCGGCGAACGCCTGGAAGCTCCGCTCCTGCACGTCGATGAGGTGCAGCCAGTGCTGCTGGCGCGCGGCCTCGCTCACGCCCGAGCCGAACGCGGCTGCGCCTGCAGCACGCTCCTGGCCCGCGAACTCCTTGCCCTGCATGAAGTGGAACTGGGCCACGAGCAGGCGCGAGATTTCGGGGTCGGCCGCGCTGTCGGCGGCCTCGAACACCACGGCGAGCAGCCCTGCCACGAGCTTCATGAACGCAGCGGTGGCGGCCTCGGGGGTGGCCGCGCGGCTTGCGATGCGCTGGCGCAAGGCGGGCAGGGCATCCAGGCCCTGCAGCACGTAGGCGATGCGGCTGAACAGGCGTGCGCCCTGGCCCATGCCGGCGCCCGTGTTCCGGGCCGTGGTGTCGAGGTGGTCGAAGCCGCTGCGCACGTCGAGCGCAATGCGCTCGCAGTCCTCGACCTGCGCGGCCAGTGCGCCCGTGCCGCGTGCGCCGGCGCTGGCGAGAAAGATGTTGGAAAGCCCGCGTTCCTTCTGCAGCGCGTGGATGAGGCGGCCCAGCAGGCTCACGAGCGCACTGGTGCGCATGAGCTGCTCCAGCTCGCCGATTTCGCACTGGCGGGCGGCCACGAGGAAGTGCAGGGCGGATTTCTTCATGGGGTGGTGCCGGTCATGGCACGGGCCGTGCAATTCCCATGCCCGCAGGCATGCAGGGGACAGCGGGGGCGTTATTTTTGCTAATCCCCAGGGCATACCCGGTGGCGCTGCGGGGCGGCTGCCCGCTATACCTCCGGTTGCATTTTTCACAAAGAGACGGAGTTCTTACATGACCCCTTCGATAGACCGGCGCCGATTCGCTGCCGGACTCGCGCTGGCCCCCTTCGCCGCCACCAGCGGCCTGTTGGCGGGCTGCGGCAAGGTGCCCGATACGCTCAAGATCGGTGTGGCCCAGCCCCTGACAGGCCCCCTGGGGGCGCTGGGGCAGGATCTGCTCAACGGCGTCACGCTCGCGGTGGACGAGCTCAACAAGGCCGGCTATTCCGTGGACGGCCAGCGCGTGAAGCTCGAGGTCGTGTCGCAGGACGACCGCTCCGACGCGGCTGCGGGCCGCACGGCGGCGCAGCAGCTGGTCGAGGCGGGCGTGGTGGCGGTGATCGGCCACCTGAACTCGGGCGTGAGCATCGAGGCCGCGCCCATCTACGCGGACAAGGGCATTGCGCAGATCGCGATCTCCACCAACCCCCGGTTCACGCAGCTGGGCCTGCCGACCACCTTCCGCCTGGTGGCCAACGACGACCTGCAGGCGCGTGCCATCGGCTCGTTCGCGGCCACGCAGCTCAGCGCCGAGAGCTATGCCGTCGTGGATGACGGCACGCCCTACGGCAAAGGCCTGGCCGATGGCGCGGCCGCGCAGCTCAAGGCGGGGAAGAAGGCCGTGGCCGTGCGCCAGTCGTTCGACGACAAGACCGTGGCCTTCGACGACCTGGCCGCGCAGCTCAAGGCAGCGAAGGTGGAGGTGATCGTCTCCACGCTCAACGACTTCCAGGCGCTTGCGCTGCTGGAGGCGCTGCGCAAGATCGGCCACACGCGCGTGTCGCTGCTGGGTGGCGACACCGTCAAGACCACCGACATGGCCAAGGGCGTGGGCCTGGTGGACGCCATCTACGCAACCTCGCCCGTGCTCGAGGCCGGCGAATTCACCACGGGCCGGCAGTTCCTCGACAAGTACAACGCGGCGTTCCAGAAGCGCCCGGCCTACGGCGGGCACTACACCTACGACGCGATGTACGTGCTCTCGGCCGCGATCCAGCAGGCGAAATCGGCCGACCCCAAGGCCATCGTCAAGGCGCTGCACGCCATCAACGGCTACGCGCCCGTCACGGGCACCATGACCTGGGACGACAAGGGCGAACAGCGCTATGGTGCCGTGGGCATCTATGCGCTGCGCAAGGGGGTGTGGGAGCTGCGCATGCGCTCCGACCGCTGGTAGCCTGTGGCGAGGGCCTGCCCGTCTACACTCGCGGGCATGAGTTTGCTGATTCTGGGGATCGAATCCTCGTGCGACGAGACCGGCGTGGCCCTGGTGGAATCCAGCGGCGA
>JASLFM010000132.1 GCA_030150585.1 Acidovorax sp. | reverse complement strand
GCGCGCCGCCCACCTCCAGCGCTATGCCCTGCCCCACCGCCGCGCCGCCCGTCACGGGGCTGTGCAGCACCAGGGTGGCGCCCGCGTGCTCGGCATCGCCCAGGTAGGCCAGCATGAGGCCATGGCTGTCCACGATGCCCGTGGAAGGCGAATGCAGGCCGGCCACGGCGTTCACCTCGGGTTCCAGCGCGCGCACGCCGGCACCGTCGAGCAACCCGAGGTCGTGCACGTCGTTGGCGGCAGCGAGCTGCTGGTACTTGTGCAGCCCGGCCACCTCGTCTTCGGTCACCGCGACGATGAGCTTGCCGATGCGCTGGTGGCCGATGCCGCGCTCCGCCGCGTAGGCGTAGAGCAGGTCGCGCCCGCGCCGGCACAGCCGCGCCTTGAGCGAGCCCGGCGCATACGACAGGCCCGCGTGGATCACCTCGGAATTGCGCGCGCTGGTATGCGTGCCGAAAGCGCTTTCGGACTCCAGGATCACCACCTCCCGCCCGGCCTGCGCCAGCGCCCGCCCAACCGCAAGCCCCACCACGCCAGCGCCGATGACGACGCAATCAAGCTGCTCCATGGCCGCCCTCCTGCGCGCTAAAACCGTAGAGCCGCGCCGGGTTGTCCACGAGGATGCGGTCCATCAGCGCATCCGAGCCGGCCCAGGCCTGCAGCAGGTCCACCAGATCGGCGTCGTTCACCGTGCCCGGCGCCTCGGTGGTGTGCGGCCAGTCGCTACCCCACACCAGCCGCTCGGGCGCGGCCTGCGCCAGCGCGCGGCCCAGCGGCAGCGTGTCGGCATAGCTGGGGCCGTGCACCGTGGAGCGCATGTAGGCGCCCGAGAGCTTGACCCAGGTGTTGCCGCCATCGAGCAGCCGGCGCAGCACGCCATAGGCCGTGGCGGCCGGGCCTTCGGCCGGGTCGATGCGGCCCAGGTGGTCCACCACCAGCGGCACGGGCAGCGTGGCCAGCACGCTCGCCAAAGCCGCGATCTGCTCCGGGTGCATGAAGACCTGGATGTGCCAGCCTTCCAGTCGCGCCACCTTCCGCGCCAGCGTGGTCAGCATTTCAGGCGTAGTCTCGCCCCAGGACTGCGGCGAAACGAAGTTCACGCGCAAGCCCCGCACGCGGCGCGCGTGCAGGCGGTCCAGATCGTCATCGCCCACGCCCTGCGCCACAACAGCCACGCCGCGCGCACTGTCGCCGAACTGGTCCAGCGCATCGAGCGTGCAGGCGTTGTCGGTGCCGTAGGTGGAGGGCGTGACCACCACCGTGCGCTGCGTGCCCAGGCGCTGTTGCAGTTGCCGGTAGGCGGCCACGGGCGCATCGGGCGGCTGGCGCTTCCAGTGCGGCGACGGGGCGAAGCGCGCATCGAAGATGTGCATGTGGCTGTCGCAGGCCAGCGGCGGCAGCACGCGCGCGGGCCGGTTCAGGCCCACGGAATGCGGCACGGCAGCGGTCATTGCTTTTCGACGCCGACCTTGGCGGCCACGGCCTCCCACAGCTGCGCATCGGCCTTGAGCTTGTCGGCAAAGGCCGGGCCGCTGACCACGCCGGGCACCGCGCCCAGGTCGTCGGCGAAGGCCTGCACGTCGGCGCTGGCCATGGCCTTGGCGATCTCCTTGCGCAGCGTTTCCAGCGCCGCCTCGGGCGTGCCCTTGGGCGCCCACAGGCCGGTGAAGTTGACCACCTTGTAGCCGGGCGCGCCCGCCTGCGCGAACGTGGGCACGTTGGGCAAGGCCTTCAGGCGCTGCTCGCCGCTCACGGCCAGCAGGCGCACCTTGCCGCCGCGCACCTGCCCCATGACGCCGGGGGTCGAGGCGATCTGGAAGTCGATGGTGCCACCCAGCAGCGCCAGTGTGGCCTCGCCCGCGCCCTTGAACGGCACGTGCGTGGCCTTCAGGCCGCTGGCGCCTTCCAACGCCACGGTGGCGAAGTGCGGCATGGTGCCCGCGCCGCCCGTACCGTAGTTGAGCTTGCCGGGGTTGGCCTGCGAATAGGCCACCATGTCGCCCAGCGTCTTGAACGGCGAGTTGGCCGGAACCACGATGGCCGTGGGCGCGAAGTTGAAGCCCGCCACGGGCATCAGGTCCTGCGCGTAATCCCACGGCAGCTTCTTGAAGACCTGCGGCAGGATGGAGTAGGTGGTGTCGTTAGCCAGGAGCGTGTAGCCGTCGCCCGGCGAGCGGGCCACCTGCATCGCGCCGATGGTGCCGGTGGCGCCGGCCTTGTTCTCGACGAAGAAGCTCTGGCCGGTCTGCTCGGTCAGCTTTTGCGCGATGCGCCGCGTCACCTGGTCCACCGCGCCGCCCGGCGGGTACGGCACGACGATCTTGACGGGCTTGGCCGGGTAAGCGGCCTGCGCCTGCACGGCTGCGGCCGCAAGTATCAAAACAGTAGCTGCCAGCGCCTGCCCAGCAAGCGCCAGAGGCCGATTTGACTTGAACATGGTGAATCTCCTTTCAATCCATTCGGATGCCGCTCGTGCGGATCACGCCGGCCCACTTCGCGGTTTCGGACCGCACGAACGCCTGGAACTCCTGCGCGCTCGATCCCACGCCCTGCACGCCCAGTTCGGCAAAACGCTTCTTCATTTCGGGAGTGGCAACGATGGCGCGGGTCTCCGCCTCCAGGCGCTGCAGGATGGGCTGCGGCGTGCCCGCGGGAGCGAACAGGCCGTTCCATTCGTTGACCTGGAAGCCCGGCAGGCCCGATTCGGCCACCGTGGGCACCGCCTCCCAGCCCGGCGTGCGCTGGACCGAGGAGATGGCCAGCGCGCGCAGCTTGCCGCTTTTCACGAACGGGCCGCTGGCTGTGGTGGCGCTGAACATGAGGTCCACCTGGCCGCCGATCAGGTCGGTGAGCGCGGGCGCACCGCCCCGGTAGGGAATGTGCGTGATCGACACCTTGGCGCCCTGCTTGAACAGCTCGCCTGCGAGGTGCTGCGCACCGCCGTTGCCGGCCGAGGCAAAGGTGAGGTGGCCCGGCCGGGCCCTGGCGGCCTGCACCAGGTCGGCCACGGTCTTGAAGGGCGAGGCAGCGGGCACCACCAGCAGCAGCGGCACCTGCATGACGAGCGAGATGGGCGCGAAGTCCTTGCCCGCGTCGAACGGCAGCTTGGCGAACAGGCTGGGGTTCACGGTGAAGGCCGTGGCGTCCAGCAGCAGCGTGTAGCCGTCAGGCGGCGCCTTGGCCACGGCGGCCGCGCCGATGGTGCCGCCGCCACCGGGGCGGTTGTCCACCACCACCTGCTGGCCCAGGCGCTCGGAGAGCTGCGTGGCCAGCAGGCGCGCGGTGTTGTCGGCATTGCCGCCCGCGGGGTATGGCACGACGAGCTTGAGGGGCTTGTCGGGCCAGGTCTGCGCCTGCAGGGGCAAGCTTGCTGCTACGAATGCGATAGCTGCCAGCGCGCTCTGCACAAGCGCTGCACGGCGGTTTTTAGGGAATGGCATGTTGTCTCCTTGGTGTCCAGTGGGCTCAGCGCGCCAACACGGCCAGCGCGTTGCGCGCCGCGCCCAGGCCCATGTTCACGTAGGCGTCGCTGGTCACGCCGCCGATGTGCGGGCTCAGGATGAAGCCCGGCTGGTGCTGGAACGGGTGGCCCGCCACCATGGGCTCGACGGCAAAGCTGTCGAGGCCTGCCGCGCGCACCTGGCCGCTTTGCACAGCGGCGAGCAGCGCGGCCTCGTCGATCAGGCCGCCGCGCGCGGTGTTGACCACGATCACGCCCTTCTTGCAGCGCGCGAGCGTCTCGGCGCCCAGCAAGCCGCGGTTGTCGTCCGTCAGCGGGCAGTGCAGCGAGATCGCATCGCTCTCGCGCCAGATGGTCTCCAGGTCGGCGGGCTGCACGAAGTCCGGCAGGTTCTTGGCGAACGGGTCGAAGCCCAGGACGCGCATGCCCAGCGCATCGACCATCTTGGCGAAGCGCAGGCCGATGGCGCCCAGACCGATCAGGCCGATGGTGCGGCCGCCCAGCTCCAGGCTCTTGTGCGTGGCCTTGTCCCAGTGGCCGGCGTGCATGCGCGCGTCGAGCTGGGGTACCGACTTGGCGCAGGCCAGCAGCAGCGCCAGGGCCTGCTCGGCAACGGCCGCCGCATTGGCACCCACGGCGGCCACCACCTCGATGCCGCGTTCCTTGGCTGCCACCTTGTCGATGGTGTCCGTGCCGCTGCCGTGCTTGGAGATGACCTTGAGCGCAGGCGCCGCGTCCATGGCCGCCGCACCCACCTTGCTGTAGCGCACGATGATGGCCACGGGGTCGTGCTGGCGGCACAGGGCGACGATGTCGTCCTCGCTCGGCGTCTTGCCCGCATAGACGATGTCGTAATCGGTCAGCAGTGCGAGTGCCTGCGGCGCGAGGTCGGCCGCCGTGATGAGAATGGTGCTGCGGCTCACAGTGCTTCCCCTTCCTTGAGCACGCCAGCAGCGCGCAGCGCGGCGGGCAGCCACTTGGAGGCCGTGTCGCCACGGGCGATGGCTTCGATGCGCGCGGCCTCGTCGGCCACCTTCTTCACGGCCAGGGCCAGCATCGCGGGTGCCTTGGCGCGCTCGATCACGACCACGCCGTCGGCATCGCCCACCACGAGGTCGCCCGGGTTCACCGTCGCGCCGCCGCAGGAGATGGGGTGGTTGATGCGCCCGGGCACGAACTTGGTCGGGCCGGCGGGGTTGAAGCCGGCGCTGAACACGGGAAAGCCGAGGTCCAGCAGCTCGAGCTTGTCGCGGATCGCGCCATCGACGATCACGCCGCCCAGGCCACGCTTCTTGCAGGCGCTCATCATCAGCGTGCCCATCAGCGCGGCGGTCTGGTCGCCCTTGCCGTCGATCACCAGGATGTCGCCGGGCTGCGCCAGCGCGATGGCGGCGTGGATCATCAGGTTGTCGCCGGGGCGTACCTCGACGGTGAAGGCCGGGCCGGCGAGCTTCATGTCCTGGTGAACGGGCGCCACACGTGCGTTCATGGTGCCGCGGCGGCCTGCCACGTCGGCCAGGATGGCGGCCTGGAAGCTCGAGGCCTTCTGGACGACCTCGGCGCTGACGCGCTCGATGTCACGGATGATTTCTGAAAGTGGGCTCATGATGATTAGGTCCGCGGTTCGGTCCGGTTGCAGGGGTGAAAGTGATGAAGGAGCAGGAATGGCAGGGCGCACGGCGTCCTGCCCGCAAGGGCACATGCCAGGCATGTGCGCAAGACATAAGCGCCAGGCACGGCGCGGCTGATGTACTGGTTGGGTGGTTTGCTGGCGCGGTGGCGCGGTGGCGTGATCGGCCTCAGTCCAGGCTGGCGCCCGAGTCCTTGACGATGCGGCCCCAGCGCGGCACCTCGGTGCGCAGCAGCTGGGCAAAGGCCTGAGGCGTGCCGCCCAGCACGTCGCCGCCCTCGG
>JASLFM010000102.1 GCA_030150585.1 Acidovorax sp. | reverse complement strand
ACCACCGTGCCGATGCCGATGGAGCGTCCGCCAAAGCCGCCCCCACCACCGCCGCCGCTGCGGCGGTCCTCGACGTTGTCCGACTCGCGATTACCTTCCCATTTCATGGGCCTTCTCCCGTACGCGCCACGCGCAGACCGCAAATGTTACGCCCGCGGCCCGGCCGCGCGCGGCCTCGGCGTTCGCCCGGGGCCCCTGGATGCGAAGTTCAACAAATTTCACATTTGCGGCCCCGGCCACGGGACTCAGGCCTTAGGCAGCGTGACGCCGTGCTGCCCCTGGTACTTGCCGTTGCGGTCGCGGTAGCTGAACTCGCACTGCTCGTCGCCCTGGAAGAACAGCACCTGCGCGCAGCCCTCGCCCGCGTAGATCTTGGCGGGCAGCGGCGTGGTGTTGCTGAATTCAAGCGTCACGTAGCCCTCCCACTCGGGCTCGAAGGGTGTGACGTTGACGATGATGCCGCAGCGCGCGTAGGTGCTCTTGCCCAGGCACACGGTGAGCACGTCGCGCGGGATGCGGAAGTACTCCATGGTGCGCGCCAGCGCGAAGCTGTTGGGCGGGATGATGCAGTAGTCACCCTCGAAGTCGACGAAGCTCTTCTCGTCGAAGTTCTTGGGGTCGACCACCGTGCTGTGGATATTGGTGAAAACCTTGAACTCGCGCGCACAGCGGATGTCGTAGCCGTAGCTGCTCGTGCCGTAGCTGATGATCTTGCGGCCCTCGGCCTGGCGCACCTGGCCCGGCTCGAAGGGCTCGATCATGCCGTGCTGCTCGGCCATGCGGCGGATCCATTTGTCGCTTTTGATGCTCATGGGGCCATTTTAGGCGCCCATCAGGAGATCACCGTCTCCTCGACAAGCCGGTCGTCGCCCAGCACGATCATGGCGAACAGCAGTTCGTCCAGATTGCGCGCCTGGGCCGTCTTGCGCGCCAGCAGCGGCATGGCCTGGGGGTTGAGCACGATGAAGTCCCCCTCACAGCCCGGCTGCAGGTTACCCACCACGCCGGCCAGGCCCATGGCGCGCGCGGCGCCTGCGGTGTGCTGCCACCACAGCTGCGCGGGCGTGAGCGACAGGCCGCGCTTGGTCTGCCCCTCCCGCCCCACGTAGTAGGCCGCCAGCATGGTGCGGAACGGGCTGAAGCTGGTGCCCCCGCCCACGTCGCTCGCCAGGCCGTAGGCGAAGCCGGCCTCGTCGGCCCCCGCATAGTCGAAGAAGCCGCTGCCGAGAAACAGGTTGCTCGTGGGGCTCACGGCCGCGGCCGTGCGGCGCTCGCGCATCAGGGCGCGGTCGGTGCCATCGAAATGGATGCAGTGCGCATACACGGCCCGCTCCCGCATGAGTCCGAAGTCGTCGTACACCCCCAGGTAGCTGCGCGACTTTGGGAACAGTTCGCGCGCCCAGGCGATCTCGTCGAGGTTTTCGGCCACGTGCGACTGGATCCACACACTCGGATACCGCGCCGCCAGGTCGCCCGCGCCGCGCAGCTGCTCGGGCGTGCTCGTGGGAGCGAAGCGCGGCGTGATCGCGTAGCCCAGACGTCCCACGCCATGCCAGCGCTGGATCAGCGCCTCGGTATCGATCAGGCTCTGCTCGGTCTCGTCACGCACGCCATCGGGCGAATGGCGGTCCTGCAGCACCTTGCCCGTGACGAGGCGCATGCCCTGGCGTTGCGCCTCGGCGAACAGCGCTTCCGCCGACGCGGGGTGCGAGGTGGCGAAGGCCAGCGCCGTGGTTACGCCGTTGCGCAACAGCTCCGCTATGAAGAACTGGGCTATCTGCCCTGCATAGTCCGGCGCTGCAAAGCGCGTTTCATGCGGAAAGGTGTAATTCTCCAGCCATGGCAACAGCCCCGCAGCGGGCGAGCCGATCACGTCGGTCTGCGGGTAGTGGATGTGCAGGTCCACGAAGCCCGGCGCGATGATGCGCCCCGGCCAGTGGGTGACGGGGTGGCCGCCATAGCGGGCGCTCAGCGCGCTCCAGGCACCCGCGGCCTGCACGCGCTGGCGGCCCGTGGCGTCTGGGGCGATGGCCAACAGGCCATCCTCGTCGTAGACGGCCTGGCCATCCTCGGTAAAGCGCAAGAGCGCGCTGCGGTAGATCTTCATGGCTGCGAGCTTACGCCGCCTGGGGCCGTGCGTCATAAGCGCTGCGTGATGAGGGGCATAGCCTGCGGGGCAAGACACCTGCCGTAGGATCAGGCCCGTTCGCCACTGCCATCGTGAGACTGCGCATGCCCATGTTCGTCGACACCTCGCCCCCTGGGCAATGCATCTTCTGCCGTCTCGTGGCGGGCGAGATTCCGGCCGCCCGGGTGTACGAGGACGCGCTCACCATCGCCTTCATGGACATCGGCCAGGTCAACCCCGGCCATGTGCTCGTGGCCACCCGGCGCCATGCCGCCACGCTGCTCGACGTCACGCCCGAGGAGGCTGCCGCCGCCATGCAGACCGCGCAGCGCGTGGCCCGCGCGGTGCAAACCGTGTTCGACCCGCCGGGCATGACGCTGCTGCAGGCCAACGGGCGCGAGGGCGACCAGACCGTTTCCCACTTCCACCTGCACGTGGTGCCGCGCCACGCCGGCGATGGCGTCGCACTCACCTGGCCGCGCAAGGAGCCCGGCGCCGAGGTACTGCAGGGCTACGCCGAGCGGCTGCGCGCGGCGCTCGGCGCCACGGCCTGACCCGCGACCTCACACCGGCGAGACGGGCCCCCGCCCCGCGAAGTGCCCCTCGGCGTTCGCGAGGAAGCGGTCCACGCTCGCCTGCACGGCCTCGGGCGACCAGCCCGCCACGTGGGGCGTGAGCAGCACGTTGTCGAGCCCCACGAGCGCCTCGGGCCGCTGCGGCTCGCTCTCGTACACATCCAGGCCCGCACCCGCGAGGCGGCCCGCGCGCAAGGCCGCGGCCAGCGCCTCGGTATCGACCACGCTGCCGCGTGCGATGTTGACGAGGTAGCCCTGCGGCCCCAGCGCATCGAGCACGGCGGCATTCACCGCATGGCGCGTGGCGGCTCCGCCCGGCGTGGCGCAGACGAGCACGTCGCACCACGCGGCCAGCGCCGGCAGGCTGTCGAAGTAGCGGTGCTCCACATCGGCGCGCGGGCGGCGGTTGTGGTAGCCGACGGCCATGTCGAAGCCCGCGGCGCGGCGCGCGATCTTCTGGCCGATGGTGCCCAGGCCGAAGATGCCCAGGCGCTTGCCCGACACGTTGGTCGGCAGGCCGACGGCGTCGCGCCACACGCCGTCGCGGCACTGGCGGTCGAGCCGGTGCAGGCCGCGCACGGCGCCGATGAGCAGGCCGAAGGCGTGGTCGGCCACGCAGTCGTCGTTGGTGCCCGCGCCATTGGCGACCGTGATGCCGCGCGCCCGCGCCGCGTCGAGCGCGATGTTCTCGTAGCCCGCGCCCAGCGCGCACACGAGTTCGAGCGCGGGCAGCGCCGCCATCTCCTGCGCCGCGAGCCCCGTGGAGCCGATGGTGAGCACCGCGCGGATGCGCGCGCCATGCGCTGCGATGGCCGCCGCGCGCTCCGCGGGCGTGGGGGCGTAGAGCAGCTCGTAGGCGGCGCCGATCTGGGCCTGGTGCTGCGGGGCGAGGTGGCTAAGGGCGAGAAGGGGGATGCGTTCGGTGGTCACGGGCGATGCTTCTGTATTGATAGCTGGCGGCGCAATGAATGAAAGCGCTGCGGGCCATTGTGCTCGAAAACCCTGATCCCTGCACCCCCCGGCCGCCCGCAAGAAAAAGGGCGCCCCCGCCACATGGCGGGAGCGCCCGGTCCGGCAGGCGCCTGGCGGCGCGTCACTCCTTCACGGTGACGGTCTGGTAGTCCGCGTTCGCGCTGATCTCGGACTCGGTGAACGGCACGCGCAGCCACTGCTTGGCGCTGTAGGCCTTGGTGTAGTCGCCGTAGTGCGGC
>JASLFM010000528.1 GCA_030150585.1 Acidovorax sp. | reverse complement strand
TGATTTCGAGGCCGTCAAGGCCATCGCCGCCGCGATCAAGGATTCCACCGTCTGCTCGCTGGCCCGCGCCAACGACCGCGACATCGCCCGTGCCGCCGAGGCCTTGAAGGGCGCCAATGCCTGGCGCATCCACACCTTCATCGCCACCAGCGCGCTGCACATGGAAAAGAAGCTGCGCATGACGCCCGAGCAGGTGCTGGAGCAGGCCAAGCAGGCCGTGCGCTTCGCGCGCAACCTGGTGAGCGACATCGAATTCAGCCCCGAGGACGGTTACCGCAGCGACCCGGATTTCCTCTGCCGCGTGCTCGAAACCGTGATCGCCGAAGGCGCGACCACGATCAACGTGCCCGACACCGTGGGCTACGCCATTCCCGAGCTGTACGGCAACTTCATCAAGAACCTGCGCGAGCGCATTCCCAATAGCGACAAGGCCATCTGGTCCGTGCACTGCCACAACGACCTGGGCATGGCCGTGGCCAACTCGCTGGCCGGCGTGAAGATCGGCGGCGCGCGCCAGGTGGAGTGCACGATCAACGGCCTGGGTGAGCGCGCCGGCAACTGCTCGCTCGAAGAGGTGGTGATGGCCGTCAAGACGCGCCGCGACTACTTCAACCTGGACCTCGGCATCGACACCCAACACATCGTGGCCGCCAGCCGCATGGTGAGCCAGACCACGGGCTTCGTGGTGCAGCCCAACAAGGCGGTGGTGGGCGCCAACGCCTTTGCCCATGCCTCGGGCATCCACCAGGACGGCGTGCTCAAGGCGCGCGACACCTACGAGATCATGCGCGCCGAGGACGTGGGCTGGAGCGCCAACAAGATCGTGCTGGGCAAGCTCAGCGGCCGCAACGCCTTCAAGCAGCGCCTGCAGGAACTGGGCGTGCAGCTCGACAGCGAGACCGAGATCAACGCCGCTTTCGCCCGCTTCAAGGAGCTGGCCGACCGCAAGAGCGAAATCTTCGACGAGGACATCCTGGCCCTGGTCAGCGACGAGAGCGTGACCAGCGAGAAGGAGCAATACGGCTTCGTGTCGCTCTCGCAGCACAGCGAGACGGGCGAGCGCCCTCAGGCCCGCATCGTGTTCACGGTGGATGGCAAGGAAGTGCAGGGCGAGTCCGAGGGCAACGGCCCGGTGGACGCCTCGCTCAAGGCCATCGAGTCGCACGTCAAGAGCGGAGCCGAAATGGTGCTGTATTCGGTGAACGCCATCAGCGGCTCCACCGAGAGCCAGGGCGAAGTGACGGTGCGCCTGCAAAGCAGTGGCCGCGTGGTCAACGGCGTGGGGGCGGACCCGGACATTGTCGTCGCGTCTGCCAAGGCCTACCTCAGCGCATTGAACAAATTGCACAGCAAAGCGGACCGGGTGGCCGCCCAGGGCTGAGTGCTGGACTTATAATCTCACTCACTTTCTGGAAGAGTCGCGCAAGACATTGATCTTGCGCGACTTTTTTCGATTCAGTACACTGCCACACACATTTTGTTGCTTGGAGCATCCGGATGCACAAGATCCATCGCACCGTTTTAGGCCGTTTTCTCCAAGTGTGTGCTTTTGCGGCGTTGAGCCTGGCACTTGCGGCCCCGGCGGCGCACGCTGCCGAGAAGAAGGCTTCCAAGAAACACCAGGCCAGTGCAGCAAGTGCCAAGCGTTCCGCCGCGCGCAAGGCGGTTCCGGGCCGCAAGGCTGCGCACAGCGCCAAAGCCCCGGCCCGGGTTGCCTATGTGCCCGAGCGCCCATCGTTCGGCCAGGCGGCAGGGCTGCACCATGTGAGCGATCCGCTGTCGCTGAAATCCAGCGTGGCGCTCGTGATCGACCAGGACACGCACGAGGTGCTGCTCTCCAAGAACGACCATGCCGTGCTGCCCATCGCATCGCTGACCAAGCTCATGACCGGGCTCATCATCTCCGAAGCGCGCCTGCCCATGGACGAGCCTCTCACCATCACCCAGGATGACGTGGACACCGAGAAGGGCAGCCGCTCGCGCCTCACGGTGGGCACCACGCTCACGCGCGGCGAAATGATGCACCTGGCGCTCATGTCGAGCGAAAACCGGGCTGCCCATGCTCTGGGGCGCACTTTCCCGGGCGGCCTGGAGGTGTTCGTGGCCAAGATGAATGCCAAGGCCCGGCAAATAGGCATGACCGACACCCAGTATGTCGAACCCACGGGTTTGTCGAGCCGCAACCAATCCAGTGCGCGCGATCTCGCGACCTTGGTGAGTGTGGCGCATGGTGATCCTCTGCTGCGCGAGCTCTCCACGTCGCCCAGCTACGAGGTGGCCGTGGGGCGCCGTACCCTGCAGTTCAACAACACCAACCGCCTCGTGAGCAGTCCTGCTTGGGACATCGGCCTGCAGAAGACGGGCTACATCTCCGAGGCGGGCCGCTGCCTGGTCATGCAGGCGAAGGTGGCGGGCCGCCAGATCATCATGGTGTTCCTCGATTCAGCCGGCAAGTTCAGCCGCTTGGGGGATGCCGAGCGCGTGCGCCACTGGGTAGAGTCGCTGGGGGCAGGTCGCCAAGTCATATCGGCCAGCGGCAAATAAAAAAGCGCCCGAGGGGCGCTTTTTTATTGGACGGGCAGGGCGCCGTCAGGCCGCTCCGCCCAGGTGACCCGCATGGCCGCCGCCGTGGTGGCCCAGCGCCGTGGAAATCTCCTCGGCCGTGGCTTGCAGCTTGGGCAGCCAGCCGTCGTCGAGCCGGTCCGCGGGCGCGGAGATCGACAGCCCTGCCACGAGCTTGCCCTGGTCGTCGTACACGCCCGCTGCCATGCAGCGCACACCCAGTTCCAGTTCTTCATTGTCCCGGGCAATGCCGTACTGCCGGGCTTTGGCAAGCTCGCGCTCCAATACGGGCAATTGCGTGATGCTGTTGTGCGTGTGCCCGGGCAGGCCCGTGCGCGCGGCGTAGGCGCGCACGCGCTGCGGGTCTTCCACGGCCAGGAAGAGCTTGCCCGTGGACGTGAGGTGCAGCGGCGCCCGCCCGCCGATGGCGCGCACCACCTGCATGCCCGAGCGCTCGCTGTACGCACGCTCCACGTACACGATCTCGTCGCCTTGGCGCATGCTGAGGTTCACGGGCTGCTGGATCAGCTTGTGCAGGTTGCGCATGGGGATCAGGGCTGCATCGCGCACGGACAGGCGCGCTTTCACGAGGTTGCCGAGTTCGAGCAGGCGCATGCCCAGGCGGTAGCTGCCCGACTCGGGGCGGTCCACGAAGCGGCCGATGGCGAGGTCGTTGAGTATGCGGTGGGCTGTGGAGGGGTGCAGTCCGGTGCGCTCGCTGATCTCCTTGAGCGAGGTCGCTTCCTCGCGCGAGGCCAGCACATCGATCAGCGTGAACATGCGTTCCAGCACCTGGACACTGGGTTTGGCTGGGATGTCGGGGTCGCTTTTGCGCATGGAGGGACGGAGCAGCGTAAAAAACCCATTTTACGCTGTGAAATTCGGACCTGCTGGAGCCGGGCGGTCCTTGCGGCTCCAGTGCCCCTCCACCCGCACCTCGTGCGGCAGGAAGCGGGCCTTGTAGCTCATCTTCGGGCTCTCCTCGATCCAGTAGCCCAGGTAGACATAGGGCAGCCCGAGCTGCCGGGCCTGGTCGATCTGCCAGAGTACGTTGTAAGTGCCGTAGCTCGCGTCGTCGTCGGGCTCGTAGAAGGTGTAGACGGCCGAGAGCCCGTCTTCGAGCACGTCGAGGATGGAAACCATCTTGAGCGCACCGGGTTGGTCGCCCTGGCCGGGCTCGCGGAACTCGACCAGGCGCGAGTTCACCCTGCTTTGCAGCAGGAACTGCGTGTACTGGTCGATGCTGTCGTGGTCCATGCCGCCGCCCGCGTGCCGGCTCTGCTGGTAGCGCAGGTAGAGCCGGTAGTGTTCCGGTAGGTAGCACAGGCGCAGCACGCGCACCTGCAGGTGCGCGTGGCGCTTCCAGGCGCGGCGCTGGCTGCGGTCGGGCGCGAAGCTCTCCGCGAGGACGCGCAGCGGCGTGCAGGCCTTGCAGCCATCGCAGTAGGGGCGGTAGGTGAACATGCCGCTGCGGCGAAAGCCCTTGGTCACCAGATCCGAGTACGTGCTGGACTGGATCAGGTGGCTGGGCGTGGCGACCTGCGAGCGGGCCAGGCGGTCCGGCAGGTAGCTGCACGGGTAGGCCGCCGTGGCATAGAACTGCAGGGTTTGCAGCGGAAGGTCGTTGAGTTGCGTCATGCCGGCACGTTGGCAGATGGCAAAAGCTCGTTCCAGTATACGGTGTGGAAGGCCCAGTCGGGGGCGGGGGCCCGCTGGCT
>JASLFM010000499.1 GCA_030150585.1 Acidovorax sp. | reverse complement strand
GCGCGGGTGGTCGTTCGACGAAATCACGACCACGGGGATGTCCGGATACTCGCCGCGCACGTGCAGCAGGGCCGAGAAGCCACGCGCCCCCGGCATCGCCAGGTCGAGCAGCACCAGTTCCGTCTCGGGGTGCTCCTGCAGTGTGGTACCCAGCGTGCCCGCGCTGGCCGCCTCGAGCACGCGGAACCGGGGCAGGGATTCGCTCAGCACCTGGATCACAGCGGCGCGGAACAGCGGGTGGTCGTCGGCAACGAGCAGCGTGGGTTCGGACATGGGGTGAAGTCTCGCACACGCCCGTTTACACCGTGAAGCTGTGGCCGCCCCACACAAAGGCATGGACCGGCTCGACGTCGGCAAACGCCTGCGCCGTACCCCCGAGCAGCGCCGGCGCAGGCTCAGTGCTGGTGCCCGCCCGCCGGGGCCGCGCCGCCCGGCGCCGCCTGCCGGACCTCGACCTGCAGCTCGCGCCGCGTTCGCACGCCGGCCGCATCCTCGAAGCTGAGCGTCAACGCGATGCTGCGCCCCGCCACCAGCGGCTCCTTCAGGTCCATGAGCATCAGGTGGTAGCCGCCAGGCGCCAGCGCCACGGGCTGCCGCGCGGGCAGATCCAAGCCCGCCACGGGGCGCATGCGCATGGTGTCGCCCTCCATCTTCATTTCGTGGATCTCGGCCACGCCTGCGGCGGGCGTGGCGGCGCCCACGAGCCGCGCGCCTGCGGGCGCCTGCAGCGTCATGAAGGCGCCGGTGCCGCTCTGGCCCGGCACCGTGGCGCGCACCCAGGCGTTCTTCACGTCCACGGGCGCCACGCCGGCCGGCAGCACCTCCAGCTTCGCCGCGGGCATGGCGAGCTTGGCGCCGTTGGCACCCTCGCCCGGCGGGGGCACCTGCACCCAATCGGCCTGGCCGACGTCGCAGACCTGCCGCACGGGGAAGTACAGCGGACCTGTGGTGGTAGGCAGCACGCCGCGCACGGTGAATTCTGCCTTGTCGTGGCCGCGCAGCGCGGCAGCGGGCGAGGCGGCCGCCCAGCGCACTTCATTGCCCTGCGCGGCGATCGTCCAGCCGGCACGCGGCTGGGCTTCGATCAGGCGAAAGCCCGCGGGCAGTTGCACTGCCAGCGCCGTGGTGGCCTGTGCGCCCTGGCAGGCGTGGCCGACAGAAAAGACCGCATCGTAGGTGCTGCCCGCCGTGGCGCCGCCCGCAGGCAGAACGACGTGGCCGAAAGCCGCCGTGGCGGCACAGAGCGCCGCAGCGGCGGCCAGGTGTTGGAGTTTCATCATCGCAATGTCCTTCTTCAAAACCATCAAAGATCCCACTTCAGCGACGCGGTGTAGGTGCGCTGCGGGTAGGGGTGGAAGTTCCAGAACTGGTAGTTGTTGGCGTTGTCGATGCCGAACGCCGCCGAGAGCTGCTGCGTGAGCCGGTAACGCACGCGCAGGTCCACGGTGAAGTACTTGCTCGCGCCGAAATAGGCAAAGGCGTTCACGTCGCTGTTGTCCAGGTTGGAGTACTGGCGCCCGCTGTAGCGTGCGGCAACGGTGAAGGCCCAGCGGTCGTCAGGCTGGTAGGTGGCGTAAGCCGTGGCGCGCCAGCGCGGCACGCGCGGCTGCCATTGGCCGACGCTCGCGGGGTTGGCCGCGTTGGCGACGGTCTTCGAGTCGGCATAGGTGAGGCTGCCCCCCAGGTCCAGGCCGCGAATCCACACCGATGGGCCGGTGTAGGCCAGCTCCAGGCCCAGCGTGCGGACCTTGTCCACGTTCTGCACGCGCGAGATGGTGGTGCCCGGTATGGGCTGGCTGTAGAGCGCGTCGCGCGTGATCTCGTGGAACAGCGTGGCGCGGGCCAGGCCCCCTCCCAGGCTCGCCAGGTCCTTCTCGGCCGAGAGTTCGCCGGTCCACGATTTCTCAGGCTTCAGGCTGGGGTCGTTGATGAACGACAGCGCGCCGCCCGACGTGGCGCCATACAACTCGCCCACCGTGGGAAAACGCACCGCGCGCCCCACCGAGGCCTTGAGCACGGTATCGCTGCTCCACTGGTAGGCCAGCGCCGCCTTGGGCGAGAAGTGCGACTCGCTGCGGCGGTCGTAGGCCTGCCGGCTGCTGCCCGTGGCGGTGTAGCCGTCGTGCGCCGTCCAGTCCTCCCAGCGCAGGCCCAGCACCGTCGTCCAGCGCGGGGCGAAGCGCCACGCATCCTGCGCCCACAGGTAGAGGGTCTCGGCGCGGCCGCCCACGCTGCTCACCGGCGATTGCGGGTTGGCGGCACCGTCGGTCCAGCTGCCCGCCACGTTCACCTTGTCGATGCCGAGCTTGTACGCGTCGCGCCCGGCGCCGAAGTCCACGATGTGCTCCCCCCGCGGGCCCTGCGGGCGCCAGGTGCCCTTGGCGGCCAGGGTGTTCCAGCCCGTGCCGTCCTGGCTCTGCAGCGTGCCGGGCCCGCCCGCGGCGGCCTGCGGCAGGGGCACGGTGGGCGCGCGCTGGCGGTCCTTGCCATAGTCGTAGAGGCTGGCGGCCAGCTCCCAGTCGAACACGCCCTGCGTATGGCTCTTGAGCGACACGCCGTGCATGGTGTGCGTCTGCTCGTCGTTGGTGAGCGGGAACGCCGTGGGCGCGAGGATGTAGGTGCGCCCCTGGATGTTGACCGGGCCGCTGTAGACCGGCTGGCCATCCGGCCCCGTCAAAAAGCTCGCGGGGCGCCCCTCGGAGCGGTTCTGCCACCAGCCCAGGGTGTAGCTCGCGCGCACGGTGGGCGTGAAGTCGTAAGCGAGCTTGAGCTTGGCGTGGTCCTGCACCGTGTGGTACTGGGTGCCGGTGCCGAGGATGTACCACGGCGTGTTCGTGGTGTTGAGCCCCGGCACGGCGCCGGACACGGGGGTGCCCGCCGTCCCCGGCGTGCCCGAGGCCACGGGCACGGTGGTGAAGGTCTGCGGCTGGCCCTGGCTGTCGGTGCGGTTCACGTTGACCCAGAATGACCAGTCGCCGCTCTTGCTGCCCAGCGACGCGCTGCTCTGCCAGCTGTTGAAGCTGCGGCGGGTGCTGTACAGGTCGTTGGGCTGCGACGAGTAGCCCGCGCTGACATGCGCCTCCAGCTTGGTGGGCATGCGCGTCACGTAGTCCACCACCGCACCAGCCGAGTTGCCGGGGTAGGCCGCGGAGAACGGGCCGTACATCACGTCCACGCGCTCGATCTCCTCGGGCGTCACCAGGCCCCATCGCGGCGCGTAGTTGGTGCCGTTGGCGATGCCGTTGCCCAGGTAGTTCGACAGCAGGATGCCGTCGGCGTACACGGCCGAGCGCGCGCTGTTGCCCGTGCCCGAGGCGCGCGTGGAGAGGATGGCGTGGTTGTAGTCGCCTATGTAGCGCTTGCGCACCAGCAGGCTCGGCAGGTACTTGAGCGCGTCCTCGCTGTCGGTGGCGTTGATGCGCGCGTCGATCTCCTCGCGCGTCACGCCCTCGATGGTGGTGGGAATCTGCGTGGGCAGCGAACTCGGCTGCCCGCCGCTCACGGTGACGACGCCGAGCGACCTGGCGCGCTCGGGCGCCTCGTCGGCGGGGCTGCCCGCCGCCTGCGCGAAGGCGGCACTGGCGAGCCAGGGGAATGCGGCGCCGCCCAGCACGAGCGGCCACATGGATCTGTTCATGGAAAAACCTCTGCGCAGCACCCACGGGTGCCGCCACTTGGCAACAAGACTCCGCGGCACCGCGCCCCCACAGGGCCGATGCCGCACCGGTATCAAAGAGGCAAGTTCAGAGGGAGGGCGGCCCGCGCGCGGGCAGCGGCGCCGCCGTGGCGGCGGCAATGCGCGCAGCCACGATAGGCCGCAGCGCGTGCGATAGCGGCGACGGCGGCGGCACCGCCCCGGCCGATGCCAGTGGCGGCGGCGCGATGAGCGGCATGCACATGGGGCAGTCGAGGTGGGTCGAGCCCATCTCCTGCGCGCCATCATCGGTCTTGACGATCACCTTCACCACGCCCGTGCTGGAGCACACGAGTTCCATCGCCTGCGGGTTAACCATCGGCGAGGCGACCGCCACGCCCAGCGACAACGCAAACCAGGCCAGCACCGCACGGCCCAGGAATCCGAGCACCATCAGGCGAAAGCGGTGGAGGTGGGGCATGCCGCGCGGCAGATTGCGAGGGTGGAGGTGGAGGGAATGGAAGGCGCCCGATTTGTGGGCGCGGGCCGATGATAGCAAGGCAACGGCACCGGGACGTTGACGAAGCTTCGAACCGCCTCCTATCATGGTCGCAAAACCACACGCCGCTCACAGACAGCAAAAGCGCCGGCGACTCCCGTGTCCAAGCCCCCGGCGCCCGACAACCCACCCAGGAGGGAGTTCCGGATGGCGGTTGCTCAGGCATGGGGCGCGAACGCCCCTCCCCACCCCGCGGACGCGCAGCCCGCCGCGCAAATCCTGTGCGTGGACGACGAACCACACGTCGCCGCCGCGCTGCGGCGGCTGCTGCGCGGGGCGGGCCACGCCGTACGCGTGGCGGGCAGCGGCGCCGAGGCCCTGTCGATGCTGGAAGCCGGGGCCGCCGACATCGTCGTCTCCGACATGCGCATGCCCGGCATGGACGGCGCCCAGTTGCTCTCGCAAGTGCGCGAACGCTGGCCCGGGGTGGCCCGTATCCTGCTGACGGGCTATGCAGACCTGCAGTCCACGATCGCGGCCATCAACGCCGCCCATGTGCACCGCTACCTCACCAAACCCTGGGATGACGGGGAGCTGCTGGCCGTGGTGCAGCAAATCTGCGAGCACCAGTCACTCGTGCGCGAGAAGGCGCGGCTCGAGGCCCTGGCCCACGCACAGAACCAGGCGCTGGCGCAGCTCAACGCCACGCTCGAGCACAAGGTGCTCGAACGCACGGCCGAGCTGTCACAGGCCCACCAGAAGCTCAAGAAGAGCTACCTCGCCTGCATACGCATGTTCACCAACCTGCTCGAATGGCGCGGCGGCCCGCTCGCCGGCCATTCGCGCCGGGTAGCCGATCTGACCCGGCGCACGGCGCGGGTCATGGGCCTGGGCGAGGCCGAGCAGCAGGATGCCTTCGTCGCAGCATTGATTCACGACGTGGGCCACGTCACGCTGCCCGACGGCATGCTCTCCAAGCCCGTTCCGCGCTTCGGCCCCGACGAGCTTGCCAGATACCACAAGCACCCCAGCCTGGGAGAACAGCTGCTGCTGGCTGTCGAGGATGCCCAAGCGGTCGCCGTGCTGGTGCGTGCCCACCACGAGCGCTACGACGGCACGGGCTTTCCCGACCGGCTCATGGGCGACGCGATCCCGCTGGGCGCACGCATCCTGGCTGTGGCCGACACCTACGACGACCTGCAGATCGGCCACCTGAGCCCCACGCCTCTGGCCCCCGCCGACGCACGCACCCTCATCGCGCACGGCCGGGGCCGGCAATTCGACCCCGAGGTCGTGGACGCCTTCCTACAGATGCTGCTGCAGGCCGCGCCCGTTCCCGAAGCGCCGCCCATAATGACTGCCACCGCCGATCTACAGCCCGGCATGGCGTTGGCGAGGGACTTCTGCTCCAGCGAGGGGGTCGTGCTGCTGGCGGCAGGCCACGTGCTGACCTCCGATCTGATCCAGCGCATCCAGCTGCGCGAGGCCCGCGACGCGGTGGCGCTGCAATTGCCCATCCGGGCTTCATTCATGAGGTGAACATGCCACGGATCCTGCTGCTTGACGACGAGGCCAGCGTGCTGGCCGCCCTCCAGCGCGTGCTGCGCCCGGCCCTTGGCGCAGAAGTCACCATCGAGACCACCGTGGACCCCGAGGCCGCGCTGGGCCGGCTGCGCGAGGCGGCGTTCGATGTGGTGGTCTCCGACTTCCGCATGCCGCTGATCACGGGCAGCGAATTCCTCGGCCTCGTGCGCTCGGTCCAGCCGCACGCCATCCGCATGATCCTGAGCGCGTCGTCGGATTCGGCCACCATCGTCCACGCGCTCAATGAGGTGGAGGTATTCCGCTACCTCATCAAGCCCTGGAACGAGAGCGAACTCATCGGCCAGTTCCGGCAAGCCCTGGCCCACGCGGACGAGTTGCGCCATGACCGGGAACTGGCCGATATCGCGCGCGTGCAGCTTGGCGAGCTGAGCGCGGACGCGGCAGAGCGCCGGCGCCTGGAGGCGCTCGAGCCCGGCATCACCCGGGTGGAGCGGGGACCGCAGGGCGAGGTGCTCGCTCCCAAGGGCATGTAACCGACCTGGGCGCAGAGGAATCGCCATGGTGAACCAGCGCATCCTGCTCGTGGACGACATGCCTTCGATCCATGA
>JASLFM010000428.1 GCA_030150585.1 Acidovorax sp. | reverse complement strand
GACAGCGGTGGTCATGGAATTTATTGTATCTACAACTTTTGTATATGCAATATAGAGGAACCTCATGACCCAGAACTCCGCCCTCGAACTCTGGCTCGCGCAGGAGCGCGAAGTTGCCGCCCGCCTAGAAACGGGCCCGGGTGCCGGCGTCGCGCGCCCTGAGCAGGTCGCGGGCAAAACCGGCCTTGAATCCATGCAGGCCATGTTGCGCGGCGAACTGCCCTACCCGCCCATCGCGCAGACGCTGGACTTCATGCTGATGGAGGTGGACGAGGGGCGCGCCCTGTTCCAGGGCACACCCGGTGCGGCCCATTTGAACCCCATGGGCACGGTGCATGGCGGCTGGTATGCCACGCTGCTCGACTCGGCCCTGGGCTGCGCAGTGCACACCATGATGCCCGCGGGCCGGGCCTACACCACGGCCGAACTGGGCGTGAACCTCGTGCGCGCGATCAACGTCGCCAAGGCGCCGCGCGTGCGCGCCGAAGGCAAGGTGCTGCACTGCGGCCGCCAGCTCGCCACGGCCGAGGCGCGCCTCTACGGCCCCGACGGCACGCTCTACGCACACGCCACGACGACCTGCCTGGTCTTTGAGTTGCCGGCACAATCACGCGCATGAGAATCCTCCACACCATGCTGCGCGTGGGCAACCTGCAGCGCTCCATCGACTTCTACACCCAGGTGCTGGGCATGCAACTGCTGCGCACCTCCGAGAACCCCGAGTACAAGTATTCGCTGGCCTTTCTGGGCTTCGACGGCGGCAATCCCGGCCAGGCCGAGATTGAGCTGACCTACAACTGGGGGGTGGAAAGCTACGACGTAGGCACGGCCTATGGCCACATTGCCATCGGTGTGTCCGATGCCTATGCAGCGTGCGCCAAGATCAAGGCAGCCGGCGGCAGCGTGACGCGCGAGGCTGGCCCCGTGAAGGGCGGCACGACGGTGATCGCCTTTGTGACGGATCCAGATGGCTACAAGATCGAATTGATACAAGAGAATTCAAGGGCGCACCTGGCTGACCGCCAGAATGCCGCCGAGGGCGAAAAGTTCGACCCACTGCGAAACGCCTGAACAAAAGAAGCGCCTCGGCACCATCACGTGCCGGGGCTTTTCATTTCCGTGATGGCTGGTGACAACAAGCGCCCCGAGGCCCGGCCTAGCGGACATTGGCTCTGGCTGGTGGCGCGCTCTTGCCGGCCCATTGCTTCAATTCCGCTGCGGTGAATTGAAAACGCGACTTGTCGGACGCACTCATCAGGAGATGCTCGACAAACAGACGATCGCGCAGCGGCTGCTTGTCGCTGCGATTGAGGTGCACCACCGAGAAGGAGCGATCTGTCGCTGCAGTGTGCGCCAGCACCGGTATGAGCCGCCCCTCACGGATCGCATCCAGCGCAACGTAGCCGGGCAACTGTGCGAAGCCAAGGCCCGCTAGAGCGGCCTCGCATACCACCTCGGTGTCATCGAACCAGAGCCCGGACTTCACGTCGAGGATAACGTGCTGGCCGTCCTCGAAAAACTTCCACGCAAGTTTTTCGCCCGTGCTGCGGAATCGGAAGCCGATGCAGGGCAAGGCCCTGAAGTCCTCTGGCCGCCGCGGTGCGGCGAACCGCTTGAGCACCTCGGGCGCAGCGCATGTATACAAAGGTGCGGGCGCGAGCGGTCGAGCAATATGGCGCCCCGTGCTCGGTTGGCCACCACGGATCGCAATATGAAACCCGCTGGCGACCAGATCGGCGAGGTCATCACTGAGCGTGAGCTCCACATCGATCTCGGGATAGAGGATGCGGAAGTCGATAACTGCCCGCGTGACGAAGCGGCGGCCGAAAGTCTGCGCGCAGGTCACACGCAGCAGCCCGCGCGCTTCCGCTCCGCTGTTCTTGACGTCATCCAGCGCACGCTCCAGTTCACGCAACCGCTCATGCGACTGGCCGTACAGGCGGGAACCCATTTCTGTCAGCCCAACACGGCGCGTAGTGCGATGCAGGAGTGGACCGCCAAGTTCTTGCTCCAGCCGCCGTATCGCACGGCTTATCGCCGCCGTACTGGTGCCAAGTTGTTTAGCCGCCCCCGTGAAGCTGGAGTGCTCCACCACGGAGGTGAACACGCGCAGGTCTGGCAGAAGATCGTGATTGTTATCCATCGCGCAACAATGTAGCCCATCTTGGCACCCAATGGCATGGCCTTCACCACCAAGAATATGCGGCGAGCCGGCGCTTTTCAGCCGGTATCGTGAAAGGAGATATCGCATGAATCAGACAACAATGGTGGGGGCAGTGTTCGACTGCGCCGGTGAGGCGGAGCAGGTCGTGCAACTGCGCAAGCTTCCCATTCCAGAGCCCGGACCGGGCGAGGTGCTGGTGCGGGTGCAGGCGGCTTCAGTGCAACCGGCGGACCGGATGTTCATCGGCGGCACGTACCGCAACACACCGGTTTTTCCGCAGTGCGCAGGATTGGTGGGTGCGGGTGTCGTAGCGCAATGCGGGAAGGGCGTGGACTTGGCGGCAGGCACCCCCGTGGCGTTCCGCCATCCAGGCGCCTGGGCTGAATTCAACGTCGTGCCTGCCGCGCGCCTGTTCAGAGTGCCCGAAGGGGTAGGCATGGCAGACGCCAGCCAGTTTGCCCTGAATCCTCTGACCGCATGGGCTCTGCTCGATGCCGCAGGTGTAGGCCTCGGAGACTGGTTGGCGGTGAATGCAGCGCGCTCGAATGTGGCAATGATGGTGCGCGCCTTGGCTGGCAAGCGTGGCGTGAGAGTTGCCGACATCCCTGCTCTGCCACCGGCCCAAAAGGACGGTGGGCATGCGTCGATCGCACCAGCGCTGCTCGCCGCCACTGGTGGCGAACCGATCGCCGCCGTTCTCGACGCTATCGGTGGCCCGCAGATTCTCGAGGTGTTACCGGCCCTGCGCCAAGGCGCGCAGATTGTCAGCTATGGCCTGCTGGAGCCAGGCCCGGCACAAGTCCGAAACGCCGACCTGATCTACAAGAACCTGACGTGGATCGGCTTCGGGATCGACCACTGGCTCGCTCGCCAGACTGCAAAGCGCGAAACCATGCTGCGCGAGCTCTGGGACGCCATCGCGATGCAGGCATTGCCGTTGCCCGTGCGTGCGCGATTCCCACTGGAGAGGCTGCACGAAGCCCTCCTGGCCGACGCTGCCGGGGGCATGGGCAAGGTGCTGCTGATGCTGGGAGAGGACGCATGAACCCGCATCGCTGGAAGATTCTAGGCCTCGGCTTTGCGGCCAACGCGAGCTTTTCCGCAGTCATCTCGGGGCTGCCCGCCACCTCCGTACTGATGCGCAACGCATATGGCGTGGATACGGCTGCTGTCGGCACGGCATTGAGCGCCACAGGCCTCGGTATCGCATTGAGCGAAGTGCCTTGGGGCCTGCTCACCGACAGGCTCGGCGACCGCCGCGTACTGCTGGTGGGGCTCACGCTCACTACGCTGGTTCTTGCGGCCATGGCGGCATGGCTGGCACCTGGCGCGCCGCATGCATGGGGGCTGCTAGTGGCCGCGCTCGGGGTGATTGGTCTGGTTGGCGGCAGCGTAAACGGCGCGAGCGGCAGGGCCGTGATGGCATGGTTCGGCGCGAGCGAGCGTGGTCTGGCCATGAGCATCCGCCAAACCGCGCTGCCGGCCGGTGGCGTCCTCGGCGCGTTGCTGCTGCCTTGGGTCGCTAGCGCCTGGAGTTTCACTGCGGCATACGGTGTGCTCGCCCTCTTGTGCGGAGCATGTGTCGTTTCGACTTGGGCCTGGCTGCATGAACCCCCGTCACAGCATGCGGCCACCACTGCGATACCGACTACCACCACTGTGCTGCGCGATGCCCAGGCTTGGCGCATGGTGACTGGCATGGGCCTGCTGTGCGTGCCACAGATCGCCGTGCTGGGCTTTACGGCGGTGTTCCTGCACGACGTGGCAGGCTTCAGCGTCGGGCAGACGACCGCGGCAATGGTGATCTACCAGCTCGGCTCCGCTGCACTGCGCGTCTGGAGCGGCCGATGGACTGACCGTCACGGCAACCGGCGGGCCTTCCTCCAGGGATGCAGCATCGTTTCCACGGGTATCTTCCTGGTGCTCGCGCTGCTGGGCGCTGCCGTTATCCATGAGCCTGGAGTGCCGGTACTTGCCGCACCGCTGTTCGTGGCCATTGTGGTTGGCGGCGTCGTCTCGTCTTGCTGGCACGGTGTCGCCTTCACCGAACTCGCCGTTCATGCGGGCCCGCACAACGTCGGCACCGCCCTCGGCCTGGGCAATACCTTCGTCTTCGGCAGCTACTTCCTCACGCCACTGTGGGTGCCGCTCTTTGTCACCCGCTGGGGCTGGCCTCTGGCCTGGACTGCAGTAGCGGCCTGCGCGTTGGTGGCATGCCCCCTGCTGCGCTTCAAGTCGGTCAACCGTTCGGTCTTGTCATAAGGGGCTTGCCATGCAACTGTCCACCGCTTCGTCCCTGGCCAAGGTTGCGTCGGGCCGCCTGCCCTGATTTTGCTTTTGCCCCTTGTATGTTCTTTGTTGTCAACCTGACGTACCAGCGTCCCTTGCCCGAGGTCAATGCGAACCTTGAGGCGCACCGAAACTTCCTGCTGCAGCACTACGCCAAAGGGCACTTTCTCGCCTCTGGCCCCAAGTCTCCAAGAACTGGAGGCGTGATATTGGCCTCGGCGGATTCGCCGCAACAGTTGGAGGCCTGGCTCCTCGAGGATCCCTTTCGCCAAAATGGAATCGCGACCTATGAGGTCATCACTTGGACGCCGACGCTGGCCGCACGTGGCCTGGCGTCAACACTCAAGAGACCGCCGGCGGCGGCCAGCCCTGATATTTGCTCTTGATCTGATAGCTGCCAGCGCCGGTGACAAAGGCGCTGGCAGTCATTTTTGCGTCAGGCAGGCCGCAACAGCACTGCTTCGCGTGCCAGCGCCGTGATGCGGCCCCAGTCGCCCCGCTCCAGTGCATCGCCCGGCACGAGCCACGAGCCACCCACGCAGGCCACATTGCCCAGGGCCAGGAAGTCGCTCGCGTTCGAGGGCTGGATGCCGCCCGTGGGGCAAAAGCGCACGTCGCCGAATGGCCCCTGCCAGGCCTTGAGCATGCCCAGCCCGCCAGCCTGCAGCGCAGGGAAGAACTTGAGCGCGTCGAATCCGTCGGCCTGCGCGGCCATGATCTCGCTCGGCGTGGCCACGCCGGGCAACAGGGGCAGGCCGTGCGCGCGGCAGGCCTCGCCCACTGCCCGGGTGTAGCCCGGACTTACGGCAAAGCGCGCTCCCGCCCGTGCGGCCGCGGCTGCATCGGCGCTGCTGCGCACCGTGCCCGCACCCACCACGGCCTGGGGCACTTGGCGTGCGATGGACTCGATGCAGGCCAGCGCCTGCGGCGTGCGCAGCGTTACCTCCAGCATGCGGATACCGCCCGCCACCAGGGCCTCGGCCATGGGTACGGCGTGCGCCACCTCGTGCAGCACGATCACGGGGATCACGGGGGCGTCGCGCATCACGTCAAGCGCGGTCAAGGGTGTGGTCATAGCCATGAGCAGGCGCCCTCCTCCGCGCCCAGCGCGTTGCGCCGCATGCCGGCGAACAGTTCGCGGCCAAAGCCCACGCTGTGCGCGGCGCGCAGCGCCTCGGGCAGGGAGTCGGCCGTGCGAGCCGCCCATTCCGCAGCGGGCACCAGGGCTTCGAGCACGCCCGCATCGGCATCGACGCGGATGCGGTCGCCATCGCGCACGCGGGCCAGCGGGCCGCCGACCGCCGCTTCGGGTGAAACGTGGATGGCCGCAGGTACCTTGCCCGAAGCACCGCTCATGCGCCCGTCGGTCACCAGCGCCACGCGGTAGCCCTTGCCCTGCAGCACGGCCAGCGGGGGCGTGAGCTTGTGCAGCTCGGGCATGCCGTTGGCCTGGGGGCCTTGCCAGCGCACCACGCAGACCAGGCCGCCCGGCGTGGCGGCGTCCGCGTCTTCCTGGCAGAAGCGCTCCAGGCTGCCATCCTGGAAGGAGGCGAGCAATGCTTCCTGGGAGTCGAACACGCGCGCGGGCGCCTCGACCACGTGGCGGTCGTCGGGAATGGCGGACACTTTGAGCACGCTGCGCCCCAGGTTGCCCGTGAGCAGGCTCAATCCTCCTGTGGCGCTGAACGGAGCCGACGCAGGGCGCAGCACGGCCGCGTCACGGCTCACGCCCGGGTCTGCCCAGGCCAGTGCGCCGCCCTGCTCGTGGGGCACGCGCGTGAAGGCGCGCAGGCCCTCGGGGCGTACGGTCAGCACGTCTTCGTGCATCAGGCCCGCGTCGAGCAATTCGCGGATCACATAGCCCGGGCCGCCCGCGGCCTGGAACTGGTTCACGTC
>JASLFM010000411.1 GCA_030150585.1 Acidovorax sp. | reverse complement strand
CCCGGGTCGTAGAGCGCGGCCTGCTCTTGCGCGGGCAGCTGCTTCCACCACACGGCGGGCAGGCGCTCGCCGGCCAGCCCGAGCCGGGCGAACTCGGCCTCGACGCGCTCGCGGCGCTGCACATCCTTGTCGAGGTTGATGAAGACAATGGGCGGCATCAACGGCGCCATGGCTTCCACCAGGGGCGTGCCGGTGCGGGGCGGTCCTCGCCGAGCGCCTGGGCCAGCGCCAGGTAATGGGCGAAATTCAGGGGCTTGTCCTGCGTGACGTCGTCCGCCACGGCCGCCAGCAAGGCTCCATAGGCGGGCTTGCGCGATTCGAACAGATGGAAGAACTCCCGCTGCCCGTAAAACGTCCCGATGCCGAACACCCCCTCGGAACCCAGGGCCCATTTGGGCATCAGCGTCGCCGTGGGGGCGGGCATGACCAGCGGGGCGCCCTGCGCACGCGCCAGGGCGCTCAGCACCTCGGCGGCGTCATACTGCTTGCTCGACTGGAGGTCGGGCCGGCCCAGGTCCTCCCACAGGCCCTTGCGCAGCGCCATGAACATGGGCCCGGCGTACACCTCGTTGCCCGGCTTGTGGTTGGAGAATTGCGCGAGCCCGAACAGCGCGCCGTTCTGCGCGTGGGTAACGGCTTGCAAACAAGCCTCGCGGCGCAGGGGAAAGGCGTCGATGTCGCAGAAAATAACGACGTCGTCGGCGCTGTGGCGCTCGAGCACCTCGTTCATCCATACGCCGTGGGCCTTCTTGTGCGCGCGCTCCTGCTGCAGCGGCAGGCCCAGGTGGGCAAAGACAGCCTTCTGCTTTTCGAGAATGCCGGCTGGGATATTGTCCCAGTGCATGGTGTGGATCACGGGCGGGGGCATGGTGGTTTAGGGGGCTTGGCCAGCGGCGGCAGGCCATTGTAGGGAGAACCAAGGGGAATGATTTGGTCTTGAAGCGGATTCAGCCACGCGTGCTGCAGGCGGCGCAATGGACGCTGGTCGCGGCGTTCCTGTTCTTTCCCGTCGCCTTCGCGCTGGGCAACGTGGCCATCGCGCTGGCGTTCGTGCTGTCGATCGGGGCGGGGGCCTACCGCGCGCGCTGGCAGTCCATCCGCGGCATGCCCGTGGTCTGGTGGGCGCTGGGGCTGTATGCGGTGGTCCTGCTCGGCGTGCTGTACACGTCCGCGCCCGCGGGCGACGTGCGCATGCACCTCAGCAAATACGGCAAGCTGCTGCTGGTGCCCGCGCTGCTGCCCCTGCTGGCCGAGCCGCGCTGGCGGCGGCACTGCATGCATGCGTTCCTCGCGGCGATGGGCTTCATCCTGCTCTCGGTCTACGCCAACGTGTTCTGGCAGCTGCCCTGGTCCATCACCAAGAACCAGGGCTGGGGCGTGGACCATACGGTGGTCGGCGACTACATCACCCAGAACATCATGATGGCGTTCTTCACCATTGCCGCCATTGCCCAGGGGCAGGCTGCCACGGTGTCGTGGCGCCGCTGGTTGTGGTGGCTGTGCGCGCTCCTGGCGGCGGTGGCCGTGACCCAGCTGTCGCAGGGCCGGACGGGCTATCTGCTGTTGCTGGTCGCCGTGGTCACCTACGTGTTCTGCGCGCTGCGGGGCCGGCTGCGCTGGTTCGCGCTCGGAGGGCTGGTGGCTGCGATGGCGATCGCGCTGCTGAGCTCCCACACCGTGCGCGAGCGCATGGCCCTGGGGATTGCCGAGGCCGAGGCCAGCGGCAACATGGCCATCACGAGCATCGGCGGCCGTGTCAATTTCTGGAGCAAGACGCTGGAGCTCGCATCGGAGAAGCCCGTGCTGGGGTGGGGAACGGGCAGCTACCACTCGGTCTGGTGCCACCGCGTGACCCAGGAGGGGTGGTGCTGGTTCGGCGGCTGGCATCCCCACAACCAGTACCTGTTCTTCTGGATGGAGAACGGCCTGCCGGGGCTGCTGCTCTTCGGGCTGCTGGTCGCGGCGCCCGCGTGGGCCGCGCGCCGGGCTGCGGTGCGCGACCGACCGCTGCTGTGGGGGTTCGCCGCGATCTTCGCCGTGGACAGTCTCATCAATTCCCCGCTGTTCAGCGGGCGCGAGAGCCATTTCTTCGTACTGCTGCTGGTCTGGGTGTGCGCGCAGGCGCAGTTTGGGCCGGCCGATGCGCAGGAGGCGCCGCTGGCCCGCTGAGCGCGCAGAACCTGTTCAAGGTCTCAGGCGAACTGCCGGCACCAGTGCAGCACGTCATGGCGCGCCAGCAGCTGCGCGTCGATGGGCGGGTGGGGCGTGTGCATGAAGGCTTCCAGCGTATCCAGGTTGCGCGGTCCATCCACGAACACGCGCTCCGGGGTGTACAGGTCGTCGTGCACCGCAGCGGCACGGGTCGTGAGCAGCTTCTTGCCGAAGAAGGCGGCCTCGAGGCTGCGCACCGTGGGGCCGCTCTGGTGGGGCTGCACCACCTCCACCAGGCAGCGCGCGCGGTTGATCCAGGCCAAATTCTCGGCGTAGGGCAGCGGGTCGGGCGACAGCAGCGCCTGCTCCTGCGGCCCGTAGCGGCGGCGCTTGTCGGGCGTGATGTGGAAGCGGGTGCGCAGGCCGGCGCGCTCGGCTGCCGACTGCAGCCGGCGCAGGATGGGCAGCCGCCCCTTGTCCTGGCCCACGAAGTACAGGTCGATGTCCTCTGCAACGTCGATGCGCCGGTAGGGTGTGACGTCGCGGTACACCTGGTCGACGAGGGTCAGGCCATAGCGCCGCGCGTCCTCGGGGTCGAAGGTGACCACCTGCATGCCCAGGCCCCTGAGCGCGTAGAGGTGCAGCAGGCGCAGCCAGGGGTTCTGCTGGTAGTCGCGCACGGGGTTCCACGTGAAGATGGTGCAGCGGCGGGCGCGGATGTGGCGCCGCAGGATGCGCAGCTCCTTGATGTTCTCCACGCCGAAGATCAGCACGCT
>JASLFM010000369.1 GCA_030150585.1 Acidovorax sp. | reverse complement strand
GCGCAGCGGCCTCTCGGGCGAGATGCGCGTGGGCAACATTGCCGAACTCGCGCTGGACGACAGCGTGGCGATGCGCGTGCGCTTTCTCACCCCGGGAGGCGAGCCGCCGCCGCAGGACCAGCTTTACTTCCGCGGCCCGGTACTGAGCCAGTTCGACGGGCGCGAGTGGCTCGCCGCCAACGCACGCGGCAGGTACTGGCAAGCCCCCACACCGGCCCAGCTCGAGGTGGAAGGCGAGCCGCTACGCTACGAAGTCACGCTCGAGCCCCACCAGCGCCCCTGGCTGCTCGTGCTCGACGCGGCGCGCGATCGCCCCGCGCTGCCCGAAGGCACGACGGCCTTCCAGTCGCCCGAGCTGCAATGGGTTGCGAGCCGCCCCGTCGCCAGCGTGCTGCGCTACCAGGCCGAAAGCTACCCGCGCTTCCGGCACGGCCCGCGCGAGCGCTCGCCGCTGCTCGACGCCTATGTCCAGCTCCCGCCCGGCAGCAATCCGCGCACCCAGGCCCTGGCCGACCAGATGCGGGCCGACCCGCGTCTCGCGCAGGGCGGCACCCAGGCCCTGATCGACGCCGCCCTCGCGCGGCTGCGCACCGGCGGCTACACCTACACGCTGGAGCCCGGCGTGTATGGCGAGCACACGGCCGACGAGTTCTGGTTCGACCGCAAGGAGGGCTTCTGCGAGCACATCGCCTCGGCCTTTGTGGTGCTGATGCGCGCGCTGCACGTGCCCGCGCGCATCGTCACCGGCTACCAGGGCGGCGACCGCAACGCCGTGGACGGCTACTGGACCGTGCGCCAGAGCGACGCCCATGCCTGGGCCGAAGTCTGGATCGCGGGCCGGGGCTGGACGCACGTGGACCCCACGGGTGCCGTGTCGCCCGGCCGCGTGGGGCAATTCCAGCGCCTGCGTGCGCCGCAAGGCGCACTCGCCAACGCGATGGGCACCGTCATCAGCCCCGGCCTGGCACAGCAGTTGCGCGCATTCTGGGAGGCCATGAACAACGGCTGGAACCAGTGGGTGCTCAACTACACGCAGGGCCGCCAGCTCGACCTGCTCAAGTCGATCGGCTTCGAGTCGCCCAGCTGGCAGGACCTCGTGCGCCTGCTTGCGGGCATCGTGGGCCTGGCGGCACTCGCCGGCGCACTCTGGGCGCTGTGGGAGCGCGGCCGGCAGGACCCGTGGGTACGCCTGCTCGCGCAGGCCCGCGCCCGGCTCGCGCGCGCGGGGCTGCCCTTGCCGGACCACCTGCCGCCGCGTGCCATGGCCGAGCGCGCGCAGGCACAATTCGGCACCGATGCAGATGCTGCGGTCGCCTGGCTGCTGCGGCTGGAACAGGCGCGCTATGCGCCCCCTGCACACGCCGCTGTGGCCCTGCCTGCACTGCGCCGCGCCCTGCGGGCCGTGCGCTGGCCCCCGAAGGAACCATGAACCGATTGCTCGCTACCGCTCTGCTTTTCATAGCTGCCGCCGCTCTTCCGGCGGTCGCTGCCCCCCCAAAATCTCCCAAGAAACCGGCCTCCAAGGCCACCCAGCCCCAGGGCACCATCCCTTACGCGGGCCGCGCCGATGCAATGCATTTCGCCGACGACGTGGCCGCGCGCCGCGACCTCGACCGCGAATGGGTGCGCCAGGCCATCGGCCAGGCGCGCCTGCTGCCCCAGGTGCCCAAGCTCATGCTGCCCCCGCCCAGGGGTACCGCCAAGAACTGGCGCGTTTACCGCAGCCGCTTCGTCGAGCCCATCCGCATCCAGGCCGGCCTGCGCTTCTGGCAGCAATACGCCGACGCCCTGGCGCGTGCCGAGCGCGAGTACGGCGTGCCGGCCGAGATCATCGTGGGCATCATCGGCGTGGAAACCATCTACGGCCAGCAGATGGGCAACTTTCGCGTAATGGACGCGCTGGCCACGCTGGCCTTCGACTTCCCCGCCGCGCATCCGCGCGCGGCAGAACGCCAGGCCTTCTTCCAGCGAGAGCTGGAGCAGTTCCTGAGCCTGACGAACCGCACCGGCATCGACCCGCTTGCGCCGCGCGGGAGCTACGCGGGCGCCATGGGCCTGCCGCAGTTCATGCCATCGAGCTGGGGGCGCTACGCAGTCGACTTCGACGGCGACGGCCGCATCGACCTGTTCGCCAGCCCCGTAGACGCCATTGGCTCGGTGGCCAATTACTTCAGGCAGCACGGCTGGGTCGCGGGCATGCCCACGCACTACACCGTGGCATTCGACACGGAGCGCCTGCAGCTCGAGGACCTGCTCGCGCCCGACATCCTGCCCAGCTTCAGCGCGGCCAGCATGGCGGCCAAGGGCGCACTCGTGCAGGGCGACGGCGGCCAGCACACCGGCCAGCTGGCCCTGGTGGAACTGCAGAACGGCGGCGACCCGCCGACCTTCGTGGCCGGCACCGAGAACTTCTACGTGGTCACGCGCTACAACTGGTCGAGCTACTACGCGATGGCGGTGATCGAGCTGGGGCGCGAAGTCGCCGAAGCGCGCGCCCGGGCAGAGATCAGGCCAGCCATGCCTTGAGCGATTGCACCACCTTCGCGGTGGAGATACCGTAGCGGTCGTGCAGAGTGGGCAGTGCCCCAGCGTCGAGGAAGGCATCCGGCAGCGCCAGCATGCGAAAGCGCGCGGGCGCCACGCCCTCTTGCAGCAGCAGGCCGGCTACCGCCTCGCCAAGGCCACCCACGGTGGA
>JASLFM010000320.1 GCA_030150585.1 Acidovorax sp. | reverse complement strand
TGCCCGGCGACAAGCTGCTGGCCGCGTTCGGGCACGACGAGCCCGTCTTCGCTGTCGATACCGTGCAGTTCGTGGGCCAGGTGATCGGCCTCGTCGTGGCCGACAGCGTGATGCAGGCGCGCCGCGCCGCGCGCAAGGTGGTCACCGACGTGAGCCCCCTGCCCGCCGTCCTCACCGTGCAGCAGGCGCTCGATGCCGAGAGCTACGTGCTGCCGCCCGTGTTCGTGCGCCGGGGCGACGCGGCGGCCGCGCTCGCGCGCGCGCCGCACCGCCTTGCGGGCCGCCTCGAGGTGGGCGGGCAGGAGCACTTTTACCTCGAAGGCCAGATCGCCTACGCCCTGCCGTTGGAGCAGCGCCAGTGGTGGATCTACTCCAGCACCCAGCACCCCGGCGAGGTGCAGCACTGGGTGGCGCACGCGCTCGGCATCGACAACCACGCCGTGCGCGTGGAGTGCCGCCGCATGGGCGGCGGCTTCGGCGGCAAGGAGACGCAGGCCGGCCACCTCGCCGTGTGGGCCGCCGTGGCGGCGAACAAGTTCGGCCGCCCCGTCAAGCTGCGCCTGGACCGCGACGACGACTTCCTCGTCACGGGCAAGCGCCACCCCTTCGCCTACGACTGGGAGGTGGGCTACGACGACAGCGGCCGCATCACGGGCCTGAAGCTGCGCATGGCGGCCAACTGCGGCTTCAGCGCCGACCTCTCGGGCCCCGTGGCCGACCGCGCGGTGTTCCATGCCGACAACGCCTACTTCCTCGAGGACGTCGAGATCGCCTCCTACCGCTGCAAGACGAACACGCAGAGCCACACGGCCTTCCGTGGCTTTGGCGGCCCGCAGGGCGTGATCGTGATCGAGACCATCCTCGGCGACATTGCCCGCGCCCTGGGCCTGGACGCGCTGGACGTGCGCCTGCGCAACCTCTATGGCACCACCGCGCGCAACGTCACCCATTACCAGATGGCCGTGGAGGACAACATCCTGCACGACCTGCTCCCCCAACTGGAACAGTCCGCAAACTACCGGCAACGGCAGGCGGCCATCGCGGCCTGGAACGCCGGGAACCCCGTGCTCAAGCGCGGCATCGCAATCACGCCGGTCAAGTTCGGCATCAGCTTCACTGCCACGCTGTTCAACCAGGCCGGCGCGCTCGTGCATGTCTACACCGACGGCAGCGTGCAGGTGAACCATGGCGGCACCGAGATGGGCCAGGGCCTGCACACCAAGGTGGCGCAGATCGTGGCCGACGAACTGGGCGTGCCGCTCGCGCGGGTGCTCGTAACGGCCAGCGACACGAGCAAGGTGCCCAACGCGAGCGCCACGGCCGCAAGCAGCGGCACCGACCTCAACGGCCGCGCGGCCCAGTTCGCGGCACGCAATGTGCGCGACAACCTCGCGGCATTCGTCGCCGGGCTCGACGGCTGCGGCGCGGGGGCTGTGCGCTTCGAGGGCGGGCAGGTGGTCTCGCCCAAGGCCACGCGCGCATGGGACGACGTGGTGCAGGCGGCCTACGCCAACCGCATCCAGCTGTGGAGCGACGGCTTCTACCGCACACCCAAGATCCACTACGACAAGGCCACGCTCACGGGCCGGCCGTTCTACTACTTCGCCTATGGCGCGGCCTGCTCCGAGGTGGCGGTGGACACGCTCACGGGCGAGAGCCGCGTGCTGGCCGTGGACATCCTGCACGACGTGGGCCACAGCATCAACCCGGCCATCGACATCGGCCAGATCGAAGGCGGCTTTGTGCAGGGCATGGGCTGGCTCACCACCGAGCAGCTCGTGTGGAACGGCGAGGGCCTGCTCACCACGCACGCGCCCAGCACCTACAAGATCCCGGCCACGGGCGACGTGCCCGAGCGCTTCGCCATTGCCCTCTGGCCCGAGGCCAACCGCGAGGACAACGTGGGCGGCAGCAAGGCCGTGGGAGAGCCCCCGTTCATGCTGGCCATCAGCGTGTACGAGGCGCTGCGCAATGCCGTGGCCGCCGGGCGCAGGGATGACAGGCCAGTGCAGCTGACCGCGCCTGCGACGGCTGAGAACGTGCTGCGCGCGCTGGTGGAGTAACTACTCCTCGCCCATGGAAGGCGCCGTGTGCGCCGAGTGCGTGTGCACCACCACCTGGTTGCGGCCCGCGCGCTTGGCCGCGTAGCAGGCCATGTCGGCCGCGTGCAGCACTTCGGCCACGGTGGACAGGCGGGCGTTCAGCACCACCAGGCCGATGCTCGCGCCCAGCGTGAAGCTGCGCCGCTGGTACGAAGGCTCCCATGCCTGCAGCGCCGCCCGCAGCTGCTCGGCCACCGCCTGCCCGCGCGCCAGCGTGCAGCCCGGCAGCACCACGGCAAACTCATCGCCGCCGAGCCGCGCGGCCCAGCCCACCTGGCGCACCTGGGCATCGATGAGGCGTGCCACGTGGCGCAGCACGTCGTCGCCCGCATCGTGTCCTGCCACATCGTTGACTACCGTGAAGTGGTCCAGGTCCAGGAACAGCACCACGCCGCTGCCCTGGCCGTGCGAGCTGCCATCGTGCAGGCGGCTGGCTTGTTGCGCCAGCATCTGCTGCAGGCGCTGCTCAAATGCGGTGCGGTTGGCCAGCAGCGTGAGCGGATCGTGCAACGCGGCCCAGCCCTGCTGCCGTAGCGCCTCGCGGGCAGCGGTCATGTCTTCGAGAATCCAGATGGTTCCGGCGTGCGGGTCCCCCGCCATGCCAGCATGGCCCCCGCCCAGCCCACGCCCCTGCACGCGCGCCCACACGGGGCCGCCGTCCTTACGCACGAAGCACACATCGCCGTCGAAGGAGCCGTGCGCGGCGAACTCCTCGCGCACCCGGCGGCCCAGGTCCACGTAGTCGGCGTCCGAGGCATAGAGCATGCGCGCATGCCGGCCCCGCAGCGCCTCGGCCGAGTAGCCCAGGATGTGGCAGGCTTGGCGGCTCAGCACTTCGAGCCGCCCGCCGCGCGTGATGACGATGCCCAGGGGTGCGTTGTCGAGGATGGCCTGGAACTGCCGCTGCAGCTCCGCATGGTGCGCGTTCTGTTGCTCGCGCTGGCGCTCCAGGCCGCGGAAGACCTCGACCAGCGCGTCAACCTCGCCACGCGCATGGGGCCACGGCAAAAGCGCATCCGGCTGCGCCTGCAGCAGCTGGGGCGCGCGGTGGCGCAGTTGCGTGAGCGGCTGCGCGAGCCATCCCATGAGCAGCAGGACCACGAGCGCGATCAGCAGCAAGGCGGCCGCAGCTGCCCACCAAGCGTCTTGCTGCGCGCCGCGTACGGACGCGAGCTGCGCCTGCGAATCGCTCACGCGGGCCACGAGCCATTGCGGCAGCGGCATGCCCGCCATGCTGACGATGTGCCGGGACAGCACCTGGGTCACGGCACCGTCCTGGATCGGCTGCGCGCGGCGCTGCCAGGCCGCATAGACTTGCGCCAGCCCTGGCTCGTCGCGCACGTGGCCCATGATGCGCGTGGGCTCCGAGTGCGCGAGGATGATGCCGTCGCGCGTGAAGATGATGAGGCGCGAATCCTCGCGCAGCGGCAGCGCCATCGACGGCGGCAGCAGTCCTTGCGACTGCAGGCGGATCGCGCCGCCCACCACGCCGAGCAGCCCTCCGTCCTCACGGTGCAGCGGCATGGTGAACATCACGCGCGCATCGCGGGTCGCGCCCGCGATGGGCTCGGACACCAGCGGCTTGCCGTCCGCGAGCGTGCGCCGCAGGTAGTCGCGCTCGGCGGGGTCGAGGTCGTCGGCCTTCTCCATGCGGCCGTGCCGCAGGTTGAGGCTGAGCTCGCCGTTGGGCCTTGCCACCTGAAGGCTGTCGAAAAAGCGAACGGCCGGAAGCCCCTGCTGCATGAGCCATTCGAGCGAGGACGGCGAGTCGAGCATGGCCGGCGTGATACCTGCCGCCACGGCGCCCAGCACCTTCTGGCTTTGCTCGATCTTGCTCGCGAGCAGCCGCGCAAGCATCTCGACCTCATCGTTCTGCTGGCCGACGATGCGCCGCACCGACTCCTGTCCCGTGGCCCGCGCCACGAACCAGGCCGACAGGCTACCCGCCAGCCCGATCGCGAGCACCGCCACCAGCATCAGGCGCGCCACCAGCGCGCCCGGCGCCCACCAGAACGCCGCGGCGGAGTCGAACCGGCTGTGCGCGGGAGGCGTCATGCGCGGCCTCTGGCCGGCAAGGCGGAATTGGCGGGAGCAAGGACGGCGACCATGGGACGTTGCATGCCTGGATGTTTCAGGCAAATATACGCAGCGCCCCGCGCGCGAATCCTGGGTGGAACCCTCGGTGGATTCCAAGGAAAAACCCTGAGCCGGGCCCCACCGCCCCCCGGCCCGGGCGGGCTGGATCAGCCGCCCGCCACCATCTGCAGTGCGCGCGGCTGCGGCAGGGCGAGCACGTTGCCTGTACCGGCGATCAGCCCATGCTCGCGCAGATGGCGCAGCACGCGCGAGAGCGTCTCAGGGGCGATCCCGAGCTGGGCCGCGATCAGGCGCTTGCGCTGGTGGAGCGTCACGCGCAGCGCGCCGTTGCCATCGTTCTGCGCATGGCGCAGCAGCCACTGGGCGCAGCGCGCCTCGGCGTCCTGGGCCAGGCGGCTCACCGCAAGCTCGGTTTGCTGGCAGTAGCCTGCGGCCAGGTCGCGCACCAGACTCTGCACCGAAGCGGGCAGCACCTCGAAGCCACGCAGAAAAGTGTCGCGCGGCACCCGGCGCAACTGCACGGTGGTCTCGGCCACCATGTCGACGGCGCAAGGCTGCTCAAGCAGCACGGGTGCCGCATCGAGCCACGCGGGCCCCTCCACCATGCCCAGCTGGTGGCGCATCTGGTCTCCCTCGCGCACGCCCAGCAGCACGCGCCCGCTGTCGATGTGCAGGACAGCGGTGGGACGCTGGTTGCGCAGGCGCAGTACCTCGCCGGGCGCCACCACTTCGGCCTGTGCGGACGGGTCGAAAGACGGAGTGAGAAACATGGTTCGGACTGTGCCGCGCCCCGGCCTTCGCGGCTTTGAGGGAAATCAAACACTTGCGCAGCAAGGGCATACGCGCGCCCCGCCGTACCATCGGCGTTCGCTATTAATTACAGAGCAAATACCCCGTCATTCCCCTCGGCAGGCTCCGATTCATGGAATTGTCACGCGCTGCGGGTATGGTTGCCCCGAAGGCGTGACAAGTTGTAAACAATGACCTATTGCAAACAGGATTTGCCCACCGCCGTCGTGGCGGCGCTTGCGCCTGGTTTGCGCCATGGCGAAGGCCCTCTTGCGCGCCTTGTGCGCGAAGGCGGGCTGCACTGCGTCTTCCAGCCCCTGGGCGACCTGCGCGAGGGCACGATCTACGCCCATGAGGCCCTCATCCGCGGGCCGCAGGAGTCGGCCCTGCACACGCCTGACACGCTGCTGGAACAGGCGCGGCGCGAGCGCATCCTGCAGGATTTCGAGATCGCCTGCCTGTGCACGGCGCTGCACCAGTGGGGCCAGCTCGGCGCGCCAGGACGGCTTTTCGTGAACATCAGCGCCGACGCCCTGGTGCGGGCCGTGGACCATTGCGGGGCAGGCCTGTGGGCCGACACTGTACGTACCTTCGGCATGGCGGCGCGCATGCTGGTGCTCGAAATCACCGAGCACGAGCGCGTCACCGACCTCGCGCCGCTGCGCGGCGCGCTCCGCGAGGTCCACGCGGCCGGCACGCGCCTGGCGCTCGACGACTTCGGCGACGGGCGTTCGAGCCTGCGCCTGTGGGCCGAAGTCAAGCCCGACTATGTGAAGATCGACAAGTACTTCATCCGCGACATCAGCGACCACCCCGAGCACCTGCAGATGCTGCAGGCCATCAAGGGCATCGCCGACGTGTTCGGCACCACGCTGATCGCCGAGGGCATCGAGACGCACGATGACTTGCGCGCCCTGCGCGACCTGGACATTCCCTACGGCCAGGGCTGGCTGCTCGGCCGCCCCGCCCAGGCCCCGCGCGAAGTCATCGAGGCCGCGGCGCTCGAAGTCATGCACGACCGGCGTGTGGCCGTACTGCCGCACCTGGGGCAGAGCGCACGCCCCGGCATCCTGCGCAGCCTGCTCGTGGTGCAAGCCCCCACGGCAACGCCCGAGAGCAGCAACGACAGCGTGGCCGCACTGTTCAAGGAACACCCGCAGCTGCACGCGCTCGCCGTGGTGGATGGTGCGAGCCGCCCCGTGGCGCTCATCAACCGCCAGCAGTTCATGAACCACTACGCCACGCTGTACTTCCGCGAGGTGCATGGCCGCAAGCCCTGCACGGCGTTTGCCAACCACGCACCGCGCGTGGTGGAGCTCGACTGCGACGTGGACCAGCTCGTGGGCATCCTCACCTCGCAGGACCAGCGCTACCTGAACGACGGCTTTATCGTGACCGACAACGGCCGCTACGCGGGCCTGGGCACGGGCGAACAGCTCGTGCGCAGCGTGACGGAGGCGCGCATCGAGGCCGCGCGCCACGCCAACCCGCTGACCTTCCTGCCCGGCAACATACCCATCAGCATGCACGTGCAGCGCCTGCTGGAAAGCGGCGCCGAGTTCGTGGCCTGCTACGCCGACCTCAACCACTTCAAACCGTTCAACGACTACTACGGCTACTGGCGCGGCGACCAGATGATTCGCCTTGTGGCGCGCCTGGCCGTGGCGCATTGCGATGCGCGGCGCGACTTCGTGGGCCATGTGGGCGGCGACGACTTCATCCTCCTGTTCCAGAGCAGCGACTGGATGCAGCGCTGCCAGGCCATCGTGGACGAGTTCGCGCGCGAGGCGCTGATGCTGTTCGACGAGCCCGCGCGCCAGGCCGGCGGCATCTGGGCCGAGGACCGCCACGGCGTGAAGCGCTTCTTCGCGTGCACCACGCTGGCCATCGGCGCGCTGCGCATCCAGCCCGGCAGCCTGCTGCGGGCCGAGGAAGTGGCCAATCTCGCGGCCATGGCCAAGCACGATGCCAAGCGCGCGCCGCGCGGCATCGCGCTGCATGAAGCGCAGGCCTCCATGAAGAATCCCCCCCACGCCCCCCACTTCGTGTGGTCGCTGCCCCCCGAGGGGGCCTCCATGCATCTGGGAGCGGCCCGGCAATGAAAAACCCGCAGGCTCTGGCGAGGCTGCGGGCCGTGCGGCGGGTACGCGGTCCGGTCAGTTCGTCGATGCGCCCGATTCGTACCAGCGCTTGACCATGTCGCGTTCGGCGTCGCTGAGGGCGCCGGGGTTGCCGAACGGCATCTTGCGCAGCTGGATCACCTGCTGGTAGACCTGCTGGGCATGGGCCTTGACCTGGTCGGGCGAATCCAGGCGCACGCCCTTTTGCTGCACGGCCGCGCCGTGGCACATCACGCAGTGCTGCTGGAAGAAGGGACCCATCTGGGCATAGCCCACGGCGCCATCGGCGGCTGCAGACGGGGCAGCACCGGCTGCGGGCGCTTCTGCCTTGGCAGCGGAGGCGGCAGCGGAGGCCACGGGGGCTGCGGCCTGGGCAGGCTTGTCGTGCGGCTGGAGCCACAGCGCCACGCCGAACAGCACCAGCACGCCCACGGCGGCGTAGGGGCCGGGGTGGGCGCCCTTGCCTAGCTTGTAGCTGTGGCGCATCACGAAGAACTGGCGGATGGCGGCGCCCGCGAACATCATGAGGATCAGCACCAGCCAGTTCTGCGGGTGGCTGTAGAGCCAGCCGTAGTGGTTGGACAGCATGGCGAACAGCACAGGCAGCGTGAAGTAGGTGTTGTGCACGCTGCGCTGCTTGCCGCGCTTGCCGTGGATCGGGTCCACGGGCTGGCCCTCCTTCAGCGCCTTCACGACCTTGCGCTGGCCGGGGATGATCCAGAAGAACACGTTGGCGCTCATCGAGGTCGCGAGCATGGCGCCCATGAGCAGGAAGGCCGCCTGGCCCGGGAAGATATGGCAGGCCAGGTAGGCCGCGATGCACACCAGCACCAGGACCAGGGCGCCCACGATGGCGTCGCCATTTTTCTTCTGGCCAAAGGTGCGGCAGATGCCGTCGTAGAGCAGCCAGAAAACGACCAGGAACGACAGCGCGGCGGCAATCGCGGCGCCGGAGCCCATGGCATTCGGGTCGGCCGGATTGACGAGGTAGATCTTGGCGTTCCAGAGATACGACACCGTGAGCAAAGCGAAGCCGCTGAGCCAGGTGGTGTAGCTCTCCCAATAGAACCAGTGCAGGTGGTCGGGCAGCTTGGGCGGCGAGACGTTGAACTTGACGGGGTGGTAGAAGCCGCCACCGTGCACGGCCCACAGTTCGCCGTTCACGCCCTGTTTCTTGAGGTCTTCATCGACGGGCGGCGTCAGGCTGCTGTCGAGAAAGACGAAGTAGAACGAGGAGCCGACCCAGGCAATGGCGGTAATGACGTGGAGCCAGCGCAACAGCAGGTTGGCCCAGTCGAGA
>JASLFM010000279.1 GCA_030150585.1 Acidovorax sp. | reverse complement strand
GGCGGCCAGGCGCGCGAGTTCGCGCGCGAACTGGTTGGCGTCGCCCGACTCGTCGGCGGCGGTGTAGGTGGCCCCCGCGAGCTGCGGCCGGATGTGGGCCAGCGCCGGCTCGATGCGCACGGCTTCGTCGGCGCTGATCACGTGGCGCTCGCAGCCCAGCTGGCGCATCTGCTCGGCCGGCGCCAGCGCGCCGTCGAACTCTTTCTGGCTTGTGTAGAAGTGCAGAATGCCCTGCGTGCGCTGGTCGTACTGGATGCCCGTATCGCGGCGCAGCTGCTGCAGCGTGTCGCGGCTGTAAGTGCCCAGGCGCACGATCTGCTCGATGTTGTGGCGCGTGCGCGCGGGCGTGCAGTTGCGCAGGAACGAGAGGCCCCAGAGCCACTGGCGCATGTCGGCGCGCAGGCGAAAGAGCAGCGGCGCGTCCTCCTTGCCCAGCCACTGCAGCACCTTGAGCGGCGCGCTGGGGTTGGCCCAGGGTTCCGCGTGGCTGACGGAGATCTGGCCGCCGTTGGCAAAGCTGGTTTCCGCGCCGGGCGTGGCCTGGCGATCGACCACCGTGACTTCGTGGCCCTGCTGCTGGAGGAAGTAGGCCGAGGTAACGCCGAGCAAGCCGGCGCCGAGAACGATCACGCGCATGATTTTCAAGCCTTTTCAGGTGTGAGCGCTGAGCAGGCGCGCGCGGGCAGCTATGGTTTCAATAGCGTGCAGCCGGCGCTCCCGCGCAGCTGCCGCTCCCCCTGTCCTTGGTACCTGAGAGATTCGCCGCGAGCCCGGTGGGGGCGTGCGGCTTGCTCCTTCGGTGCGCCACGCATGGGTGGCGGCTCTCCAGACGGCATGAATGATGGATGCAGTACGGAACCTGAGCGTGTATGGGAGTTTGCGCCTTCGGTGGGGCGGCCTAGCCGCCCACTCTCCTGCAGGGGCGATTGTGGCCGGGGCAGGCACGCGCCGCGCGCTAATGCCCGGCGATATGCGCTAATGCAGCGTCGGGATCAGCGGCGGTAGGGGTTGTTGGGATGGCGGTCGTAGCGGTTGGGCACGCCGTCACCGTCGCGGTCCCAGCCGCCGCCGCGCCATTCCCAGCGCCCGCCTCGGTCCACCCACACGGGCTGGCGGTAGCGGTAGCCGGGGCGCTCACGCAGCCAGTAGCCGTTGGTCCACACGTAGCGGTGGCCACGCCATTCCCAATGGCCCGCGACCCAGACCCAGCCGCGGCGCGGGCCGGGCATGGCCTCGTAGCGCGGCGGGGGCGGCGGCCCGTACTGCACCGCTACCAGGGGCGCGGGGGCGCCGGCCTGGACGACGACAGCGGCGCTGGTGCCCGCCTGGGCGGTGGGCCAAATTCCCAGCGACGTCACGGCGAAAGCGGCGTAGGCGAAGAGGGTTCGGGTCATGCAAGGTCTCCCATAAAAAGGCCCGTGAACGGGACCGGAGCCTTCATGGTGGGCAGGCCGCGTCAAGCGCGTGTAGGTGCCAGGCTAAGGAGTGTGTCCGAGTGTGTCGCGGGCGGCGCGATCCAGCGGTTGGCCGTGTCCACGCGCGCGCCCAGCCGGGCGAGCAGGTGCATGAGGCCCATCCAGGCGCGTTCGAAGGCCGGCATCTCGGGCGGTATGCCCGCGAGGTGGCGGGCCAGCAGCTGCTGCTGCGCGGGTGCGGGGTGGTGCGGCGGCGTCTTGTGCGCGAAGTCGAAGCGCGGCGTGTGCAGCGGCTGCACGTGCCAGTCCAGCATGGGCGCGAGCGCGGGCAGCAGCTCGTGCGTGAAGGTGTGCAGGTCGAGCGACGGGGCGGCCAGTCCCAGCACGCGGTACGCAGCCAGCAGGTCGTGGTTCCGCTTGGGGCCGTCGGGGCGCAGCACGGTGGACCAGGTGTGGGCCAGGCCGGTGCGGAAGCCCTCCGACAGTGTGCGCGTGCAGCCGAAGTCGAGGAGGGCGATGCGCCCTTCGGGCTGGAACAGCACGTTGCCGGGGTGCAGGTCGGCATGCAGCTGGCCCAGCCCGAAGGCGCAGTGCAGGAACCAGTCGAACAGGCGCTGCCCTGCCGCGTCGCGCCAGGCCTGGGGCGGATCGGCGCGCAGCCAGTCGTCGAGGTGCTGGCCCTCCATGTGCTCCAGTGTCAGCACCTGGGCGCGCGTGTGCGACGCCACGGGGCGCGGGATCGCCACGCCGGGCCGCGTGGCATGGTCGGCGAACCATGCAAGCTGGCGCGCCTCGTGCAGGTAGTCCACCTCGCGGTGCAGCGTGGCTTCGAGTTCCTGCAGCACGCGCTCCACCACGGGCGGCTCGGGCAACGCCAGGGCACCCTGGCCCAGGGCCTTGAGCGCCGCGCGCAGCAGCCGCATGTCGGAGCCGATGGTGGCGGCAATGCCCGGGTACTGCACCTTCACGGCCACGGCGCCATGCCCGTCGAGCCGTGCGCGGTGCACCTGGCCCAGGCTCGCCGCCGCGAAGGCCTGGGGCTCGAACTGCGTGAACAGTGCCTCGGGCTCCTGCCCGAAAGACTGGCGGAACACGCGGCCCACGAGCGCGCGATTGAGCGGCAGCGCCTGGTGGCAGGCGCGCGCGAGCTCGCGGCGCACGCCCTCGGGCAGCAGCGTGGTGTCCATGCTCAGCAGCTGCGACACCTTGAGCGCCGTGCCGCGCAGCTGGCCCAGTGTTTGAAAGAGGATGCGGCCCAGCTCCGCCTCGTGCTGCGCCTGGCGCTCGGCATCCGGCGCGCCGCCGGAGCCCAGCCGGTGCCCCAGGTGCGCGATGCCGATGCGCGTGGCCGCCAGACCCGTGATGGCGCCGCGCGCGAGCACCCCCGTGCGCGGGGCGGCGTCAGCGCGCGCCATGGTCTGTCGCCGTGCGCGGCAGGCGCGCGAGCATGGCGCGCACGATGCGCCGGTGAAAGGGCTTGACCACCGCCATGTAGGCGTGGCCCAGCGTGTTGTGTACGTGGACCACGGTGCCCAGCACGACCACGGGGCGGCCGTCCTGCTCGCGCTTGCACAGCGACACCTGCACGTCCAGGTGCTTGTCGTCCTGGCCCATCATGACCTCGTGCGCGTCGAGGTGGCGGATGGTGAAGATGCCCACGCGGTCGCCCACGCGGTAGCGCGCAGCCGTGGCGTGCCCGGCGGGCAGGCCGCCGTCCAGCTGCCCAAGGTCTCGCAGGCCCACGAGCCGCACCAGCCGGTTGCGCAGCGCCATGAGGCGCCGGGTCCAGCGCGGCGTGCGGGCCGCGAGGTCCAGCCAGGCCTGCAGTGCGCTGGCGGCGGGGGCCGGGTCGGGGGCGGCGTAGGCGTCCCAGAAATCGGCGCCCGGCAGCGTGGCATGGATCGCGCTGGGCTGGGGCAGGGTGGTGGTGGTGACGCGGCTCATGGTGCGGCCTTCGGCGTGCGTTGCGGGGCCTTCTTTGGCTTCTTCGGGGCGGGCGGTGTAGGGGGCGGGGCTTCGGCTTCCAGCGTGCGGCGCGCGCCTTGCAGCATGCCGAGCAGGCCGCTGCCGTGCTGCAGCAGGCGCAGCATCTGGCTGCGCAGCAGAAAGCCGCCGAGCTGCAGGAGCCGGTTCACCAGCCCCGCGCGCAGCGCGAGCACGAGCACCGCGAGCGACAGGTCCACGAGCTGCGTGGTGTCGGCAAACCCCTCGGACTCGTCGGCCAGCCAATAGGCCACCACGCCTGCAAGATAGTCAGCGTAGAGCCCGCCCGCGACGCCCTTGAAGTCGCAAGGCTCGATCTCGCCCGCGGCCTCGGCGGCTTCGAGGAAGCTCACCACGGCCTCGCGCAACGCCTGGCGCGCGGCCAGGGGCTCGCCCAGCAGCGCGATGGGCGCGCGGCGCGCGAGCGTGCGCACCTCGGCCACGAAGGCGCGGTCGGCCTGCAGGCGTTCGAGCACGGCGTCCGTGAGGCGCTGCAGCTTCTCCTGCAGGCCGTAGTCCGCCAGGCCCGGCGTGGCGCAGGCATCGGCCACGGCGGTGCGCGCCACATCGTCGAAGTAGCCGAGCACGATGCGGTCCTTGGTCGGGAAGTACTTGTAGACCGTCGCGTCGCCGATGCCGGCCGCGCGCGCGATGTCCTTCATCGTCGTGCCGTCGAAGCCCTGGCGCGCCATGAGTTCCACCGCGCTC
>JASLFM010000099.1 GCA_030150585.1 Acidovorax sp. | reverse complement strand
CTGCCAGCTCGCGCGCACCACGGCCAGGTCGGGCGCGGCCTCGTCGCGGGCAAGGGCGACGAGGTTGCGCACCTCGTCATGGATGTGCCCGATGCGGTGCGACAGGCCGCGCGCGAGCCGCTCGGGCGTAAAGCCCGGCGCGGCCTCGTCCACCGGCACGTCGAGGCGGGGCAGCAGGCTCTCGGAGGTGGCGGGCCGGCGCCCGAGCAGCAGCGCGTCCGCGAGCTGTTCGACCTCGTCGGCCAGGGCCTGCAGCACGGCCTGCTGGCGCGCGAGCGCGCCGGCCTGACCGGGCTGGGCACGGAACGCCTCCAGGTCGAGCTCGCAGGCCAGCAGGGGGTCGCGCATTTCGAGCGCGAGCAGCAGCATGCCCGCGAGCCGCTGGCGGCGCGGGGTGCGCGGCGATTCGAGCACGATATCGCGCGCCGCCTGCATTTGGTCGGCCAGTGCCGCGTGGCGGCTCAGCAGCGTGCCCGTGGGCAGCGGGGCGGCCCCCTCCCCTCGCGGTGCCGGGGTGAACTGCCGCGCCTGCAGCCGCATGAGCGCCGCGAGCGAGAGCAGCACGTCGGCCATGAACTGCACGCGGTAGCGTGCGTTGAGCGCCAGGTTGGCCAGCACGGCATAGGGCAGGTACAGCAGCGCGCCGAGCCCGAAGTACAGCGTGGTGGTGAGCGCGGCGCGCCAGCTCTCGCCCCCGGGCGGAACGGGCACGGCCATCGAGAACACCAGTGCGAACATGGCTGATATGGCGACGGGCGCGCCGCGCTTGCCCCAGGCCATGGCCAGGAACGCGAGGAAAGTGGCGGGCACAAGCAGCAGGCCCAGCGCCCAGGGTGCATCGTGCAGCCGCTGCACTGCGAAGAACAGCGGCAGGCCCAGCAGCGGCGCGGGCAGCATGTGCCAGAACTTGCCCCGCCGTGGCGCGGGCAGATCGGGCGGGATCGCGACGATCACGCCTACCGCGGCGGCCGAGGCCGCAGCGGCCCCCAGCCACAAGCGCACGCCGGCCGAGATCAGCAGCAGCCCGAGGGCCACTGCCAGGCCGCTGGCCACATAGTGACTCAGCGCCACCCGCAGGGCTGCGCGCAGACGGGCGGCCGTGGCGGGGCTGGGCATGGTGCGGGCGGTTCAGCCCAGGTTCTGAGGTGCCATGTACTGCTGGCGCCAGGTCTCAAAGGGCAATGTGTCGGCCGCCTCGATGGCTTTTTGCGCGGCCAGGGATTCTTCGGCAAGGGCCGCATAGCGCTGCTGCTGCGCGGCGCTCCAAGGCAGGCCCAGCAGATAGTCGCGCGCTTTGGCCGACTGGGCATGCGTGAACGCCTCGAAATTGCTGCCGTACTGCTGCGCCATGGCGGCCAGCACGCGCGCCGACGGGGTGCGCGCGGCATCCTGCAGCGTGGCCTGTGCGTCGCGCAAGGCGTCGCTGTAGTCCTGCGTGCGGTGGGTGGCGTCCAGGGCGGCAGCGATGGGGCCGCACTCCCGCAGCACCTCGCCGGCCCAGTCGGCCAGCGGCACCTGCTGGCCACGGCGCAGCAGGGCCAAGCCCGGCTCACGGCCGCGCTCGGCGGTCAGGTGCTGGTTGTGCTTGAGTTCGGCGATCTCTTCGGGCGTGTCCGGCGGGCTGTCGGAGAGCAGGCAGTGCAGCAGGAACACGTCGAGCAGGCGCATGGTGGGCGCGGTGATGCCCACGGGCACGAACGGATCCAGGTCCATGAGGCGCACCTCCACGTACTCCACGCCGCGCTCGCGCAGCGCGTGCAGCGGGCGCTCGCTGGGGCGCACGGTGCGCTTGGGGCGGATGGTGCCGTAGAACTCGTTCTCGATCTGCAGCAGGCTGGTGCCGAGCTGGTTGTAGTCGCCGCCCGGGTTGCGCACGCCCACGGCCTCGTAGGCCGGGTAGGGACGCGTGAGCGCCTCGTAGAGGGAGTTGGCGTAGCCCTCGAGGCCGTTGTAGCTCACGTTCAGGCTGGCCTGCGCGTCGCTCTGGTAGCCCAGGCGTCCCATGCGCAGCGAGGTGGCGTGCGGCAGGTAGAGCGCCTGGCCGCCGTCGCCCATGGGCTGCAGGCTGTGCTGGCGCCCCGCCACGAAGCACGGACACAGCGCGGGCGAGGCGCCGAACAGATACAGCAGCACGAAGGCGTGGCGGCGGAAGTTGCGGATGAGCGCGAAATACTCTTCGCTCGTCACGCCGGGCAGCGACCAGTTGTAGTGGATGCCCGAAATGGTCTGCATGCGCCGCCCGTAGCGGTGCGCCAGGCCCATGCGGTAGATGCTCTTGGCGCGGCCCACGTGCGAATTGCCGTAGCGGCCGATGGGGATGGTCTCGTCCGTGGGCAGGCCGCAAGGCATGCTCGACACCCAGAGCATCTCGCCGCCGGCCTGTGCCAGGGTGCGCAGCACGTACTGGTGGATCTCGGTGAGCTCGCCCAGGCAATCCTCCACCGCCAGCGGGGCGCCCGTGATGAGCTCGATCTGCGACTCGCTGTAGTCGGTGGTGATGTGGGGGTGCGTCAGCGCCGCACCGAGGGCCAGCGGATGCGGCGTGAGGGCCAGGCCGCCCGTGGGCAGCACGCGCAGGCCCTCTTTCTCGATGCCGCGGCGGATGCCCGCCAGGCGCTCGGGGTCTTGCGCGGTGATGCGCTCGTGCAGTGTGGTCATGTGTTCAGTACCGATCCATCTTTGTGGGGCCGGAAGTTAGCATGCCACGGCCCGGGCTGCCTGACACCCGATCAACCCGGCCGATTTGCCGGGGCACTGCGGCCCAGCACCGCGCAAACGGCGTTTTTTGTTGTATAGCGCTCAGCGCTGCACAGCCGCCAGGGCCTTGCCTACCTCGTTCGTGCCCTGGGCGGCGCCGCTTTGCGGCACCTGCTCGCCCGCGCGGTCGGTCACTTCGGCCAGGCGCGCGGCAAGCTGCTCGGGCACATCGCCGCCCAGGCCCAGGTGGATGCCCTGGGTCAGCGTGATGTGCGCGGCCTCGAAGGTTCCCGCGCCCGCGCACAGCACGGTGCGCGTGGGTGCGCTCTCGTGCACCAGCACCAGCATGGCGGGCACCACGGCTTCGGGCTTGAGGGCCGCCAGCACCTCTTCGGGCATCAGGCCCTCGGTCATGCGCGTGGCCGCCGTGGGGGCCAGCGCGTTCACGTGGATGCCGTACTTGGCGCCCTCGATGGCCAGGGTCTGCATGAGGCCCACCTGGGCGAGCTTGGCCGCGCCGTAGTTGGCCTGGCCAAAGTTGCCGTACAGGCCCGTGGACGAGGTCGTCATCACGATGCGTCCGTAGTTCTGCGCCACCATGTGCGGCCACACGGCCTTGCAGCAATGCGCCGCGCCCATGAGATGCACGTCCACCACCAGGCGGAAGTCGGCCATGTCCATCTTGGCGAAGGACTTGTCGCGCAGGATGCCCGCGTTGTTTACGAGGATGTCCACACGCCCCCAGGCGTCGACGGCCTGCTGCACCATGGCCTGCACGGCCACGAAGTCGGTGACGGATGCGCCGTTGGCCAGGGCCTCGCCGCCCGCCGCGCGGATTTCATCGACCACTGCCTGGGCCGCCGACACGGAGCCGCCGCTGCCGTCCACCGCGCCGCCCAGGTCGTTGACAAGCACCTTGGCGCCGCGCGCCGCGAGCGCCAGCGCATGCTGGCGGCCCAGGCCGCCGCCCGCGCCCGTCACGATGGCCACGCGGCCCTTGAAGTCGATGGTTGCCATGGTTGTCCGTGCCTCCTTGGATAGTGCAATGGAGGCGCACTCTATCGCATGGCGCCGCAGCGCCCGGTTACACAGGTGACTGCAACCCGCGCGTCAACCGCCGTAGTCCACCGCCCGGGTGAAGCGCGCGTCGCGGTGCCAGTCCCAGTACATGCGCACCAGGCCCTGGGTGATGGGCCCCACGGCGCCCTGCCCCACGGGCGCGCCGTCCACGCGCGTGACGGGCAACACGCCGCCGCCCGAGGTGGAGAGGAACACCTCGCGCGCGCCGCGCAGCTCGGCCGCGGGCAGCGCCCGCAGCTCGCAGGGCAGGCCTTGCGCCTGGGCCATCTCCAGCACCGTGCGCCGCGTGATGCCTTCGAGCACCCCTTCGGCCGGCGTGACCAGCACACCCTGCGCGTTCACGCAGAACACGTTGAAGCCCGGCCCCTCGACCACGTTGCCCACGCCATCGCTGAGCACCACGGTATCGCCGCCCGCGTCGAGCGCGCCCAGCAGGCCCATAGTGAGGTCGTTCCAGTGGTAGTTCTTGGCGCGTGGATCCACGCTATGGGCAGGGATGCGCTGCACGCTGCTCACCACGAGGTTGAGACCGCGCTCGCGCTGTTCAGCGTTGGCGATCCACACGTAGGGCACGGCGAAGGCGTAGAAGCGGTTCACGGCCTGGCGCGGGTCGCGCGAGCCCCAGGGCGGCTGGCCCCGCGTGACGATCATCTCCACGTAGGAGCTGCGCAGGCCCGACAGCCGCACGCAGTGCTCCAGCACCGCGGCGACCTGCGCGGCCGACAGCCCCGGGTCGAGCCGGAAGCGCGCGCAGCTCGCGAAGAAGCGCTCCAGGTGCGCATCGAGCCGGAAGAACGCCCCCTCCCACACCGTGACCACGTCGTAGGCCGCGTCGGAGCGCAGAAAGCCCCAGTCGGTGATCGGGATGGCGGCTTCGCCAATGGGCACGTAGGCACCGCGGACATAGGCCGCGCCTTGCGAGTAGTCGGGCGTTGGGGAGGTCATGCGGGTATTCTGTAGGGAATACCAAGGAGCATTGCATGAAAGCCATCTGGAACGGCGTGGTCGTCGCCGAGAGCGACGACACGGTCCTGGTCGAGGGCAACCACTATTTCCCCGACAGCGCGCTCAAGCGCGAGTACTTCACCTTCAGCAACCACAAGACCATGTGCCCCTGGAAAGGACAGGCGACCTACCTGTCGCTGCTGGTCAATGGCGAGCTCAACCCCGAGGCCGCCTGGACCTACGCCGACCCCAAGCCCGAGGCCGAGGAAATCCGCGGCCGTGTGGCGTTCTGGAAGGGCGTCAAGGTCGAGGCCTGAGCAAGCCCGCATTTATCCCAAGCCGCGCTGGACAAGCATGTGGATAAGTTTTGGCAAGTCCTGTATGGGGTGCGTAAGTGATTGATTAGCAAGGGCAATTGCTAATTTGCTTATTTTTTACGCAGACCGGTACCCGGTTTTCCCAGCCAATGCGGGACAATGGTGTGGATAAGTTTTGACAAGTCCTGTATGGACAGCGCAAGTGGTTGATTCGCAAGGACTTGGCTTGCATTGCCCATTTTTTCAGCAGCGCCCACCTTCCGCCATGTGCATGTGGCCCCGCTGTCAATCGCTCCTCTTTCCATAGCTGCTTGCGCTTTACCCACGGGCGCCAGCCCCTCTTTTTCCTCAATTCCATGGACGCCCCCCTCACGCCCCCCCTGTACACCGCCTACACCCAGCCCGACGGACAGCAGTGCGATGCCTGGGCCGACCAGCCCCTGCTGCAATCGCTGGAGCAAGGCGGCATCGACTGGCCCAGCTCCTGCCGCAATGGCACCTGCCGCACCTGCCTGGGCCGCCTCGCACAGGGCAGCGTACGCTACGAGATTGAATGGCCCGGCCTCACCGCCGAGGAAAAGGCCGAGGGCTGCGTGCTGCCCTGCGTGGCCTACCCCGAGTCGGATGTGGTGCTCGAAGGCCCCACCTACTGACCCTGCCTGGCGATAACGGGCCCGCGCTGGACTAAAATCGGCTCCTTCGGATGACGTGCCCACCTTGGGGCGCCGTCCTCCCCGAGCGGCAACGCCGCATCGCTTGTTCTTTGGAGTGCCCTGCGGCCCTGGGGAACCTGCCTTGCGCCGCCACCCTAGACGAAAGCCCTCCATGACCACCCCCCTCACTCCCGTGCCCGTTTCGCCCGTGGAAGACATCGTGGCCGAGATGCGCGCCGGGCGCATCGTCATCCTCGTGGACGAGGAAGACCGCGAGAACGAAGGCGACCTCGTGCTCGCCGCGGACCATGTGACACCCGAAGCCATCAACTTCATGGCGCGCTTCGGCCGGGGCCTGATCTGCCTCACGCTCACGCGCGAGCGCTGCGAACGCCTGCAGCTGCCGCCCATGGTGGCGCGCAACGGCACCAAGATGGGCACGGCCTTCACCGTGTCGATCGAGGCCGCCGAGGGCGTGACCACGGGCATCTCCGCCGCCGACCGCGCACGCACCGTGCAAGCCGCCGTGGCGCCGGGCGCCCAGGCCAGCGACCTCGTGCAGCCCGGCCACATCTTCCCGCTGCAGGCCGTGGACGGCGGCGTGCTCATGCGCGCGGGCCATACCGAGGCCGGCTGCGACCTGGCCGGCATGGCCGGCTGCAGTCCCTCTGCCGTGATCTGCGAGGTCATGAAGGACGATGGCACCATGGCGCGCCTGCCCGACCTGCAATTGTTCGCCGCCGAGCATGGCCTCAAGATCGGCACCATCGCCGACCTTATCGAATACCGCAGCCGCACCGAGTCGCTGGTCACGAAGGTCGGCAGCCGCTCGCTGCGCACGGCCTTCGGCGAGTTCACGGCCCATGCGTTCCGCGACGCGCCGAGCCACAGCGTGCACCTGGCCCTCGTCAAGGGCGAATGGAGCGCGCAGGACACGGTGCCCGTTCGCGTGCACGAGCCGCTGTCGGTGCTCGATGCGCTCGAAGTGAACCGCTCCATGCACTCGTGGGGCCTTGACACCAGCCTGCAGTACATCGCCCGCCAGGGCAAGGGCGTGGCCGTGCTGCTCAACTGCGGCGAGAGTGCCGAGCAGTTGCTCGAACAGTTCGAGGGCAAGGCCCGCTCGGCCCAGGCCCCGGAGCGCGGCCGCATGGACCTGCGCACCTACGGCGTGGGGGCGCAGATCCTGCGCGAAGTGGGCGTGGCCAGGATGCAGCTCATGGGCCAGCCGCGCCGCCTGCCCAGCATGGCGGGCTACGGGCTCGAGATCGTCGGATACATCCCCAAGGAATAACACCATGTTTGGCGCAGATAAAGGAACGGCGGACAAGCTCGATGGCAAGAAGCTGCACATCGGCATCGTCCAGGCCCGCTTCAATGAGAACATCACCAACACGCTCGCGGCGGCCTGCCGCGAGGAACTGGTCGCGCTCGGCGTGCAGGAAAAGCACATCGACCACGTGTTCGTACCCGGCGCGCTCGAAGTGCCCGTGGCGCTGCAGGCCCTGGCCGAGCGTGACAAGTACGACGCGCTCGTGGCCCTGGGCTGCATCATCCGCGGCGAGACCTACCACTTCGAGCTCGTGGCCAATGAGTCGGGCGCAGGCGTGACGCGCGTGGCGCTGGACTACCAGCTGCCCATCGCCAATGCCATCATCACCACCGAGAACCTCGAGCAGGCCATCGCGCGCCAGACCGAGAAGGGCCGCGACGCCGCGCGCGTGGCCGTGGAAATGGCCAACCTGCTGGGCGAACTTAACTGACATGAGCGATTCCACCAACCCCGCCTCCAAGCGCCCGCCGCGCCAGACGCGCACGGGACTGACCAGCACGGGCGCACGCAAGGCCGCGTCCAAATCCACGCGCAGCCGCGCGCGCGAGTTCGCGCTGCAGGCGCTCTACCAGCACATCGTGGGCCGCAACGAGGCCAGCGCCATCGACCGCTTCACGCGCGACCTGGCGGGCTTCCACAAGGCCGACTCCGCGCATTACGATGCCCTCCTGCACGGCTGCATCGAGGCGGAGCCCGATCTGGATGCGCTCATCACCCCACAGCTCGACCGCAAGCTCGGCGAGATCTCGCCCATCGAGCACGCCGTGATGTGGATCGGTGTGTACGAATTCATGCACTGCCCCGACGTGCCCTGGCGCGTGGTGCTCAATGAGTGCATCGAGCTGGCCAAGGAATTCGGCGGCACCGACGGCCACAAGTACGTGAACGCCGTGCTCGGCTCGCTCGCACCCAAGCTGCGAGCAGCCGAGGTGGCCGCCGACCAGGCGGCCGGCACCGGCAGCGCCTGACCCCCTGGGCGCCACGCGCGCCCGCCACATGCACCCCACAGGCCCGCCCGCGCGGGCCGCAGGAAACACTCCATGAAGCTGTCCACCCGCGCCAAGCGCATCGAACCGTTCTATGTGATGGAGGTGGCCAAGGCCGCCCAGGCCCTGGCGCGCGAAGTGGCAGGCAGCCGCGAGCCGATGATCTTCCTGAACATCGGCGAGCCCGACTTCACCGCCCCGCCCCTGGTGCAGGAAGCCGCTGCCAAGGCCGTGCGCGACGGTGCCACGCAGTACACGCAGGCGCTGGGCCTCGATGCGCTGCGCGAGCGCATCAGCGCCTGGTATGGCGAGCGCTTCGGCGTTGACGTGCCGGCGCGGCGCATCGTGGTCACGGCAGGCGCATCGGCCGCGCTGCAGCTCGCGTGCCTGGCGCTCATCGACGCGGGCGACGAGATCCTCATGCCCGACCCGAGCTACCCCTGCAACCGCCACTTCGTGAGCGCGGCCGAGGGCCGGGCGGTGCTGATCCCCACGACGGCCGAGGAGCGCTTCCAGCTCAGCGCGGCCAAGGTGGAGGCGGCCTGGGGCGAGCGCACGCGCGGCGTGCTGCTGGCCTCGCCCTCCAACCCCACGGGCACCTCGATTGCGCCGGATGAGCTGCGCCGCATCCATACGGCGGTGCAGTCGCGTGGCGGCATCACGCTCATCGACGAGATCTACCTGGGCCTGTCCTACGACGAGGCCTTCGGCCAGACGGCCCTGGCCATCGACGAGAACGTCATCAGCATCAACAGCTTCAGCAAGTACTTCAACATGACGGGCTGGCGCCTGGGCTGGATGGTGGTGCCCGAGGTGCTCGTGCCCGCCGTGGAGCGCCTGGCGCAGAACCTGTTCATCTGTGCAAGCACCGTATCCCAGCTGGCTGCGCTGGCCTGCTTCGAACCCGAGAGCATCGCCGAGTACGAGCGCCGCCGCGCCGAATTCAAGGCACGGCGCGACTTCTTCATTCCCGCGCTCGACCGGCTGGGCCTCACAGTCCCCGTGATGCCCGACGGCGCCTTCTACGCCTGGGCCGACTGCACGCGCGCGGCCGAGCGTTTGGGTGTTTCGGGCAGTTGGGACTTCGCGTTCGAGCTCATGCGCCAGGCCCATCTGGCCATCACGCCGGGGCGCGACTTCGGCACGCACGATCCCGCACGCTATGTCCGCTTCTCCACCGCCAATTCGATGGCGCAGCTGCAGGAGTCGGTGGCGCGCCTCACGCGCGTGCTCGGCTGAGGGAGCAGCCATGGCGTTCGGGTTCCCGATCCGCATCTACTGGGAGGACACCGATGCCGGGGGCATCGTGTTCTACGCCAACTACCTCAAGTTTTTCGAGCGCGCGCGCACCGAATGGCTGCGCTCGCTGGGGCTGGAGCAGCGCAAACTGCGGGAACAAACCGGCGGCATGTTCGTCGTAACCGATGCGCGGCTGCGTTACCACCGTCCGGCCCGGCTCGATGATGAACTCATTGTTACTGCGATTCTGGCTGAAAAGGGCCGGGCGTCCTTGACAATAGTGCAGCAGGCGCTCCTGAAACCAGAGCACATGACCGACTCCCCCGCCACCGTGCCACCGCTGCTGTGCGAAGGCACCATCCGCATCGGCTGGGTGGACGGCGCCACGATGCGTCCCGCGAGAATCCCGAACTTCCTCCTGGAACAATTCCCATGAATTCCCAAGACATGTCCATCGTCAACCTCGTGCTGCATGCCAGCTGGGTGGTGCAGCTCGTCATGCTGCTGCTGGTGGGCGTCTCGATCGCGAGCTGGGCAGCCATCTTCCGCAAGCTGTTCGCGCTCAAGCGCGTGAAGTCGCTCAACGAGGACTTCGAGCGCGAGTTCTGGTCCGGCACCAGCCTCAACGACCTGTACGCCAGTGCCGCGCAGAACGCCAAGCACGCAGGCCCCATGGAGCGCATCTTCGCAAGCGGCATGCGCGAATACCAGAAACTGCGCGAGCGCCGCATCACCGACCCCGGCACCCTGCTCGACGGCGCGCGCCGCGCCATGCGCGCGAGCTTCCAGCGCGAGATGGACGTGGTCGAATCGAGCCTGTCCTTCCTCGGCTCCGTCGCCTCGGTGAGCCCCTACGTGGGCCTGTTCGGCACGGTGTGGGGCATCATGCACGCGTTCACGGGCTTTGCGGGCATGGAGCAGATCACGCTGGCCACGGTGGCCCCCGGCATCGCCGAGGCGCTGGTGGCCACGGCCATCGGCCTGTTCGCGGCCATTCCGGCCGTGATCGCCTACAACCGCTTCGCGCGTGACATCGACCGCGTGGCCACACACCAGGAGACTTTCATCGAGGAGTTCTCCAACATCCTGCAGCGCAACCTGGGCGCCCACCCCAACACGCCTTCGGGGCACTGAAGCGCAAGGAGGAACACCATGCCCACCATGGCCTCACGCAACGGCGGCCGCCGCCGCTCCATGAACGAGATCAACATGGTGCCGTTCATCGACGTGATGCTGGTGCTGCTCATCATCTTCATGGTGACGGCGCCGATGCTCACGCCAGGCGCCATCGACGTGCCCAGCGTGGGCAAGAGCAAGAGCCAGCCCAAGTCCTTCGCCTCGGTGATCGTGGCCAAGGACGGCTCGCTGCGCTTCAAGACCAAGGACGCCGAGCGCACCCTCACGGCACGCGAGATCGGCGATGCGGCGCTGCGCTGGCAAAAGGCGCAGCCGGACGAGTCCGCCGTGATCATCGCCGCGGAAAAGACCGTGTCCTATGAAACCGTTGTGAAGGCCATGGACGCGCTGCAGCGCGCCGGCGTGCAGCGCGTGGGCCTGTCCGTCAAGCAAGGGAACAACTGACCGGCCTGCGGACTCCATCCCCCACCCACCCATGCACGCCCTCAACGAACGCGACCAATTTGCGCCTCCTCGCCCACCGGGCCGCCTGCGGGCCATCACGCTCGCCGTGCTCGCACATGCGCTCCTGCTGGGTGCGCTGACCTGGGGCGTCAAGTGGAAGACCAGCGCCGACCAGCCCGCCGTGGAGGCCGAGTTGTGGTCGGCCATCCCCCAGCAGGCCGCGCCCGCCCCGGTTGCACCACCGCCACCGCCCGCCCCGGAGCCCGAGCCTCCCCGGCCCGCGCCGACCCCGCCACCGCCCGCCCCTCCTCCGCCACGCCAGGCCGAGCCCGACACGCGCGAGGCCGACATCGCCCTGGAGCGCCAGAAAAAGCGGCTCGAAGAAGAAAAGAAGCAGCGCCAACAGCAACTCGAGCGCGAAAAGCGCGAACGCGAACGCAAGGAAGAGGAGCGCCGCGAGCGCCTGGAGCAGGAAAAGAAGGAACGGCTGCAGAAGGAGAAAGCCGAGCGCGAGAGGGAACAGCGCGAAAAGCTGGCCGAGCAGAAGAAGGCCGAGCAGGAAAAGCAGAAGAAGCTCGCCGAGGACAAGCGCAAGGCCGAAGCTGAAGCCAAGCATCTGGAAGATCTGCGCCAGGCCAACCTGCGCCGCATCCAGGGCCTGGCGGGTGCCACGGGCGGCGAAACCGCCACGGGCAACGCGCAGCGCAGCTCAGGCCTCTCGGGCAGCTACGGAGGCAAGGTGGCCGCCAAGGTCAAGCCCAACATCGTCTATCCCGATGCCATTTCAGGCAATCCGCGCGCCGAAGTCGAGGTGAGAGCCGCGCCGGACGGCACCATCGTGGGCCGCCGCATCCTCCAGTCGAGCGGCAACAAGGCCTGGGACGATGCCGTGCTGCGCGCGCTGGACAAGACCGAGACCTTGCCGCGCGACGTGGACGGCCGCGTGCCCTCGTCGCTCGTCATCGGCTTCCGGCCCCAG
>JASLFM010000093.1 GCA_030150585.1 Acidovorax sp. | reverse complement strand
GCTGCAGCGCTTGGAGATCCAGCCCCCGGCCGGTGGCACGCGCCTGACGGTGCTCGATCTGGGCCACTCCCAGCGGGGCACGCCCATCCAGGGTTTGGTGGCCACGCGCGCCAAGGGCGCAGACCCGGCCAGCCTGGAGGCTGACGGCCGTCCCACGGTGGTGCTGGTGGGCCAGCAGCACGGCGACGAACCCGCCGGAAGCGAGGCCCTGCTCGTCGTCGCACGCGAGCTCGCACCGGGCGGTCTGCTGGAGCCGTTGCTCGAGCGCATCAACATCGTGCTCGTACCACGCGCCAACCCCGACGGCGCCGACACCGGCCAGCGCACCACGGCCAACGGCGTGGACATGAACCGCGACCACCTGCTGCTGAGCACACCCGAGGCGCAGGCCCTGGCCGTGCTGGTGCGCAACTACAGCCCCATCGTCGTGCTCGACGCGCACGAGTACACCGTCGTGGGCCGCTTCCTGCAGAAGTTCCACGCCATCCAGCGCTACGACGCGCTGCTGCAGTACGCCACCACGGCCAACGTGCCCGAATTCGTCACCAAGGCCGCGCGCGAGTGGTACCACGCCCCCATGGTGGACGCGCTGCGAGCGCAGAACCTCAGCAGCGCCTGGTACTACACCACCTCCACCGACCCGCAGGACCTGCGCGTGTCGATGGGCGGCACCCAGCCCGACACGGGCCGCAACGTCAACGGCCTCAAGAACACCGTGAGCCTGCTGATCGAGACGCGCGGCGTGGGCATTGGCCGCGCGCACATCCAGCGCCGCGTGCACACCCAGGTCACGGCCATCGCGAGCGCGCTGCGCAGCACGGCCGAGCGCGCCACCAGCCTCAAGCAGGTGCGCTCCTACGTGGCGCGCGACGTGAGCGCGCAGGCCTGCCACGGCCAGGTGGTCGTCGAGGCCGGCCCCACGCCGGGCCAGCACGACCTAGCCATGCTCGACCCCGACACGGGCGCGGATCGCACGGTGCGGGTGGAGTGGAATTCCTCGCTGGAGCTGCGCACCCTCAAGGCGCGCGCGCGGCCCTGCGGCTACTGGCTCGCGCCCACGGCAGACACGGCCGTGGAGCGGCTCAGGCTGCTGGGCGTGCAGGTGATGCGCGTGGCCGAGCCCGGCTCGGTGCTGGCAGACACCTACGCCGAGACGTCACGCCGCGAGGGCGTGCGCGAAGACGTGCGCGGCTCCGTCGCGGGTGCCGGCGACATCGTGCTCGTAGACGTCACCCCCACGCGGGCCGCCATCGACGTGCCCGCCGGCAGCTACTACGTGCCGCTGAACCAGCCCCTGGCAAATCTGGCCGTGGCCGCGCTGGAGCCAGACACGCAGAACAGCTACTTCGCCAACCGGCTTATCACGGGCCTGTCGGACACGGCACGCGTGATGTCCACGCCGTCGCTGGTCTTCGAAGAGAGCGATTGACGAGAGAGTGATTGACCCACGCCAGCGCGGCCGCGCTCGCGCTGGTAGGCTGGGGTCTTCGCCCTTTCGGACCGGAGCCCCAACCATGATCGACCTGTACTACTGGCCCACGCCCAACGGCTGGAAAATTTCCATCATGCTCGAGGAATGCGGCCTACCCTACCGCTGCATTCCCGTGAACATCGGCCAGGGCGACCAGTTCAAGCCCGAATTCCTGGCCATCAGCCCCAACAACCGCATGCCGGCCATTGTGGACCACGCGCCGCCGGGCGGCGGCGCGCCCGTGGCCCTCTTCGAGAGCGGCGCCATCCTGGCCTACCTGGCTGAGAAAACCGGCCGCTTCTGGCCCACAAGCCTGCGCGAGCGCTACCAGGTCATGCAGTGGCTCATGTGGCAGATGGGCGGCCTGGGCCCTATGTCGGGCCAGAACGGGCACTTTCGGAACTACGCCCCTGAGAAGGTGCCCTACGCCATCGACCGCTACGGCCGCGAGGTGAACCGCCTGTACGGCGTGCTCGACGGGCAGCTTGGCCGCACCCAGGCCTGCGTGGCGGGCGCGGAATACAGCATCGCCGACATGGCCATCCTGTCCTGGATGCGCCTGCACGAGGCCTACGAGATTTCGCTGGCCGATTTTCCGCACGTGCAGCGCTGGATGGACACGCTGATGCAGCGTCCCGCCGTGCAGCGCGGCCTGGCCCTGCTCAAGGACCAGCGCCGCGCCATGACCGACGAACAACGCAAGGTGCTCTTCGGCCAGACCGCAGAGAGTGTGCGCGCCAGCGCGCAGAAGGCCTTGCGGCCCCAGTGATCAGAGGCGGCGCATGGAGCATCTAAGTAAGTGCTTTCGGTTTGCGCCTTGCCCCCCGCCTGCTACGCAACGCAGAAGAACGTGTTGCCGCAGGTATGATTCAGCCTCCCGCGCAGTTCGCTTTTTGAGCGAGCCGGCCCGATGGCCACCGCGCGCTTTCACTGCCCGTAGCTCAACTGGATAGAGCAGCTGCCTTCTAAGCAGCAGGTCGGGGGTTCGAGTCCCTCCGGGCAGGCCAAAGCAGCATTTCAGACAGTCTCACAACCTCTCAGAACCCGCACGTTTCCTAGCGTTGCGGGTTTTTTGTTGTCTCAGGCCGTTTCACTACGTACCATGAGATACCGTCAAAAAAACGGTATCTCTGACGGTATCTCTGAAGTACCGCACCCGAGATACCGTTAGCAGGGGAAGCAATGGCACTCACAGACACATTCGTTAGACAGGTGAAGCACACCGGCAAAGCCAGCGGGGACAAGCACGCCGATGGCGGGGGCATGTACCTGCTGGTCAAGGCCAGCGGCAGGTACTGGCGGATGGACTACACCCACGCCAATAAACGCAAGACACTTGCATTAGGCGTGTACCCCGAAGTCTCTTTGGCGAAGGCCCGCAAGCGCCGTGATGAAGCCCGCGAACTCCTGGCCGAAGGACTCGACCCTAGCGCGGCCAAGAAGGCCGAGAAGCTGGCAACCCGCGTAGCCGCAGCCAACACCTTTGAAGCCGTGGCCCGCGAATTCCACGCCACCCAGGCCAGCGGCTGGAGCCCCCGCTACGCGGCGCGGTGGATCGAGCGCATGGAGAAAGACCTGTTCCCATACATCGGCAAGCTGACGCTACCCGCCATCACCGCCCCGGTGCTGCTGGACGCACTGCGCAAGGTAGAGAAGCGCGGGGCCAACGAAACCGCCCACACCCTGCGCCAGACCGCCGGGCAGGTGTTCCGCTACGGTGTGCAGACCGGGCGCTGTGAACGCAGCCCTGTCACCGACCTGCACGGCGCCTTAAAGCCCGTCGTGGTCAAGCATATGGCTGCGGTGCTGGAGCCAGCCAAGGCGGGCGAGCTGCTGCGGGCCATTGATGGCTACACCGGCCAACCGATGACCAAGGCGGCGCTGGCGCTGTCTGCCCTGCTCTTTCAGCGCCCCGGCAACATCCGGCAGATGGAGTGGGCGTGGATTGACTTCGACAAGGCCCTGCTGACCATTCCATCCCAGGACATGAAGCGGCGGCTGGCGCAAAAGATCAACGGCAGGCCGCACTTTGTGCCCCTGGCCCCGCAGGCCATCGCCATCCTGAAAGAGCTGCTGCCCCTCACAGGGCATGGCCGCTATGTGTTCCCCAGCCTGCGCACAGGCGAGCGGGCCATGAGCGACAACACCATCAATGCAGCCCTGCGGCGCATGGGCTTTGCCTCCGACGAAATGAGCGCCCACGGGTTCCGGGCCATGGCGCGCACGCTGATGATTGAGCGCATCCACGGCATATCCGCCGACGTGATAGAAGCCCAACTGGCGCACGGCAAGTCAGGGCCGCTGGGGGCTGCCTATGACCGAGCCGAATTCCTGGAGCAACGGCGCAGGATGATGAAAGAGTGGGCGGATTATTTGGACAAGCTGCGCAGAGGGGCCGATGTAATCCCACTGCATGGCGCTGCATGATGCAGCGGTGAACGATTCGCCAGCCCTAGGCTGATCCCCGAAAACCCGTTTCCCCTGACGGGCTGGGCTGGCACCTTTTCAGGGAGCGCGAGGGACGCAATGCTTACAAATGAATATGAAAATTTTGGCGAACCGAGTATCTCAAATGCCGAACTTGAGTATCTAGAACTCCCGCAATTTGGTGCGGAGCATTTTAACCTTGAAGACATTTCATTGCTGGCCGCCCTAGATGACTGGTGGGCGATAAACGGAGAGGATGATCCAGACTTTGATGAGCTTGTTGCCAATAAAGAGGCGCGAGCAAAAAGCGCTCCATTACAAAAAAAAATTGTCAAAGCGCTAACGCGAGCCGTAATCGAAGGGGATTTAAAGGCGGTTGTTTTTGGTAAGGACCTAACATCGGGAGACCCGATTGCGCGGAGAACATACTCACACATCAACGACATCAAAAAACACCTGAACCTTTACGGCTATGGTAATGGTCATCTTATGGAGGTTGCCGAGGGTTTGGATGAGGAAGTCTATGATCTGGCCCTATCTGTCTATAGGAAGCGTGCCTGCATTGAGCTTGGCATAATTCCTTCGAGGAATGAGGATTCAATTAAACCTCCGCATGAAATCATTCCCGAATTGCACGATACTATCGATGCTAGGAGTTTGGAGATCGCATACCTCAAGGCGAAGTTAGCCGAAAAATCAGGAGACGGGAAAGCACTTGCTGCAAGAGAGCGAACCAATCTATTAAATATCATTGGCGCTCTGCTAGAACTAAGCGGTACTAAGGAGGCCGCCATCATTGCTGCGATTGATGAAAAATATTCCGATAAACCCGGACTGAAAGAGCGAACTTTGCAGGGAAAATTTGCTGAGGCCAAGCGCAGCCTGTTGAATACTTAGTCGCCGCAGTTGCTGTAAGTGGCACCGCAGTTGCGGTGCTTTTTTGTTTACTAAGAACCACCATTCACCCATCAATCACTTTTGGCCTACGCCAGAAAGGAAATGGGAAATGGGCACTACTAGTCAACAAGCTGCAGAGTCTCAACTAGACCGCCTGCGCGCATTGGCAGACAAACTGGACTGCCTGACCGAAACGGACGTGATGCTTTTGGGGAAGCTATCCCAAAGCACGGTGGAGGCATGGCGAAAGCGCGGGACCGGCCCCGCATACATCCTGCTGGGCAATCGCTACCTCTACCCACGCAAGGCCGTGGCGCAATATTTGGAAAGCGCAACACGCACACGCAGCCATCAATCCGCCAAGGAGGTGCTGCAGTGATCCAAAGCAACACCCAAGGCGCTGCGCCCTCCATATTCGACGCCCTGCCCGACAGCGCCTTTATCCGCGAAGCGCAACTGGTGCAGAGCCCCAAGCGCCCCGACAGCCCTGCCCCCCTACCCTTCAGCGCGCCGACCCTGTGGCGCAAGGTGAAGGCGGGCACATTCCCCAAGCCGCACCGCCTGTCTGAGCGTGTGACGGCCTGGAAGGTGGGCGACGTGCGCGCGTGGATCAACCAACACACCGCCAATGCGTAAGGGGGCACACCATGCACACCGACGCAACCAAGCGGCAGGCACTGGCCGAGATTCTGGCCGCGCATCCGGGCACCGACACCACGGCGCAATGCACACGCATCCGGGCAGCGCTGGCCCGCTTTGCACTCACCACGTTTGAGGCTTCACGCTATCTGGGCTGCTACGACCCGCGCGCAAGGGTGATGCAACTGCGCCATGCCGGTGATGTGATCCGCACGCACTGGCAGACGGTGGAAACCGAAGGCGGTGGCAAACACCGCGTGGGGCTCTACGTGCTGGAACCCAAGGGGGGCAACCATGCAGAGCGCCATTGATGGATTCAGCACCGCCATGGAGGCGGCGGGCTTGCCACCACCGCCCACTATTGAGGCAGATGGAAGCCTGCACCGCTTCAGTACCAGCGGCAAGCGTGGCGACGACTCGGGCTGGTATGTGCTGCACCCGGACGGCATCGCAGCGGGCGTGTTTGGCTGCTGGCGCAATGGCTGGTCACAGACTTGGAGCAGCAAGCCCGACACGGCCATGACCCAGGCCGAGCGCGATGCACACCGCCAGCGCATCAAGGCCATGAAGGCACAGCGCGATGCAGAGCAGGCCCAACGCCAGCAACAGGCCCGCCAGACAGCGGCGGCACTTTGGCAGGCCGCAGCACCGGCCATGCAGCATGAGTACCTGGCGCGCAAGGGCATACAGCCCCACGGCGCACGGTGTGATGGACAGCGGCTGGTGATCCCGCTGCGTGATGTGGACGGCACATTGCACAGCCTGCAGACCATTGCGCCCGATGGCGACAAGCGATTCATGCCCGGCGGGCGTGTGGCAGGCTGCTATCACTCCATGGGCAAGCCCCAGGGCGTGCTGGTGGTGTGCGAAGGCTTCGCCACCGGGGCCAGCATCCATGAGGCAACGGGCTACGCGGTGGCGGTGGCCTTCAACGCGGGCAACCTGCTGCCCGTGGCCCAGGCGCTGCACGGCAAATACCCGGCGCTGCGCATCGTCGTGGCTGCCGACGATGACTGGCGCACCGAGGGAAACCCAGGCCTCACCAAAGCCACTGAGGCGGCGCAGGCGGTGGGCGGCGACCTGTCAAAACCTGACTTTGGCGACAGCCGCCCGGAGAACGCGACAGACTTCAACGACCTGCACCAACTGCTGGGGCTGGATGCGGTGAAGGCGTGCATTGATGGTGCTGCGACTGCATCCACCGACAGCGGCTGGCCAGCCCCCGTGCCCCTGCCCAGCGGCCTGCCACCCGTGGCACCCTTTGATGCAGAGCTGCTGCCCGAGGCCCTACGCGGCTGGGTGGCAGACATTGCAGACCGTATGCAGTGCCCGCCCGACTTCACGGCGGTGGGCGCGCTAGTGGCTCTGTCCAGCCTGATCGGTGCGCGTGCGGTGGTCAAACCCAAGGCCCGCGACGATTGGGCAGTGACGCCCAACCTGTGGGGCGCCATCGTGGGCCGCCCAGGCGTGATGAAGTCGCCCGCACTGAGCGAGGTATTGAAGCCCCTGCAGCGCCTTGAAAAAACAGAACGGGAACAATGGCAGGCAGCGCACGAAGCCTGGCAACTCGATTGCAAGGTGGCCGAGCTGGCCGCCAAGGCCAACGAAAAGCAGGCTGCAGCCCAGGCTGCCAAAGACCCAGCCAAAGCGCGGGCGCTGCTGCAGCCAACGGACAACCTGACACCAGAGCCCACCATGCGGCGCTACGTGGTCAACGATGCCACGGTGGAAAAACTGGCCGAGCTGCTGACGGTGAACCCATGGGGCACGCTGGTTTACCGCGATGAAATCCACGGCCTGCTGTGCAGCATGGACAAGCAGGGCCAAGAAGGCGCGCGGGGCTTCTACTTGACGGGCTACGACGGCAACCAAGGCCATGCGGTGGACCGCATCGGGCGCGGTGAATCGTTTGTGCCCCGCGTGTGTCTGGCAATGCTGGGCGGCATCCAGCCCGGCAAGGTGCAAAGCTATGTGCGCGACGCCGTGGCAGGCGGTGCGGGTGATGATGGCTTGCTGCAGCGCTTTGGGCTGACGGTATGGCCTGATGTGAACCGCGAATTTGTCTATGTGGATCGGTGGCCCGACACCCCCGCAAAACAGGCTGCATGGGCGGTGTTTGAGCGCTTGAATCAACTGCAGCCAGCCACCGACAGCGACGCACAGGAATGGCGCTTTACCCCCGATGCGCAGGCATTGTTTGAAGAATGGCTGATCCCGTTTGAAACCGAGCTGCGCGGCGAAGAACTGCACCCCGCCCTGGTGTCGCACCTTGCCAAGTACCGCAAGTTGGTGCCTGCCCTGGCGCTGATCTTTGCCCTGGTGGACACGCCCGAAAGCGAACACCTGATCCACGAGCGCGAGCTGATCCGCGCATTGGCATGGGCTGACTACCTGCGCACCCATGCCGAACGCCTGTATGCCGCAGCGGTGATGCCAGAAACAAGCGCAGCCAAGCAACTGCTGGACAAGATCAAAGCGGGCAAGCTGGCCGACAGTGACGGCGTTTTGCTGGATGCCTTTGCCCCCCGGCAGGTCGCGGTGAAACACTGGGCAGGACTGGGCACACCAGACGCCGTGCGCAAGGCCGCCGACCTGCTGGCCGACTACGGCTGGCTGGAACGCGAGGCCACAACCAGCGGCGCAAAGGGCGGCAGGCCCGGCGAGCGTTACGTGCTGCACCCCGTGCTGCTGAAAGGTGGTGTGTGATGAAGTGGCTCCAGCGCCTGAAATCGGCACCAACCCCAGACGCCAGCGCTACGAAACCTACAGAACCCGGTTACGTAGGTTCTGTAGCGTGCCCCGATGGGCCTTCTGAAAAATTCACAGCACCGCAGCAGCCACCCGCCAACGAAGCGACCTCAGACCCTGACCGCTGGTGCTGGCCCCGTGGCGCTGCGATGAACACGGCAGAGATTGACGCCTTCACAGCGCGGCTGGCGCGCTTCACCGACAAGGGGCTGCACCTGGACGACGCCGAAGCACTGGCCGACAAGCTGGTGACGCGGGACAGGGACAACGACAGCCGCCGACTTTGTCTGGAGTGCGCCCACCTGCAAGGCGTGGGCCGCTGGGGCTGCGGGAACTGGAGGCAGGCCACCATTGGCACCCGCCCAGCAGACGCAGGGCTGGCCCATGTGCTGGTAGTGACGCCCCAGCACTGCCCAGGGTTCAAGGAGCACACACGATGACCAAGAAGGCCCAGCCTCCGGCTGTGCAAAACGGCAACGCCGATCCCAACACCCTGCAGCTACACAAAGACCCGGCGCAGACAGACGCCGCTCAGATCGCGGCCATGGCGCTAGGCAGCGTTGCGGCCAACGCGATGACCGCACGCACCTTTGCAAAGGGCACGTTTGGAACGCTGGATGTGACAGAGTGCGTGATGACCTTGAAGCAGCGTGTGGACACCACCCACGGCGGCGACCTGAAGCACGCAGAAACCACCCTCACGGCGCAAGCCGCAACGCTGGACGCCATTTTTAACGAGATGGCCCGGCGGGCAGCACTGAACATGGGCGAATACATGGACGCCACCGAGCGCTATATGCGGCTGGCACTCAAAGCCCAGGGCCAATGCCGCGCCACGCTGGAGACTCTGGCCGCCATCAAGAACCCGCCGGTGATCTTTGCGAAGCAGGCAAACATTGCCCACGGGCCGCAGCAGGTGAACAACGACAGTTTCGAGACCAATACGCACGCCCGCGCGCGCGCGAGAAAACCGAGAACCGCGCCAGACGAACTATTAGAGGGGCCGCAGCATGGCAGCACGAACGTGGACGACAGAGCAGCGACAACGCCAGCGAGAGGCCATCCAACAGTGGAAGCCTTGGAACCAATCCACCGGTCCCGTGAGCCCAGAAGGAAAGGCGCTGGCGGCGCGTAATGCTTACGGAGGCGGGCAGCGGGCGGAAATGCGAAGGGCCATCAAGGAACTGCGAGAAGCGTTACGGGCACAACGCGACATGCTGCAAGAAGCAGTATCGGGACAAACTTAAAGTCCCTCCGCAACCCCAACGAACCACCAGCCGGACACGCTCAAATACAAGGCTCAGTTGCAGAACACCGTTTGACCAATGCGATTGCAAGTCGAGGTGGCGCCATTCCCGTGATTGATGTAGGTTGAGTTGCCTATCGTGCTGGCGCTGCTTCCATTGCTTCCGTACGTGGTGTTGCCAATCTGCTGATAGCTAGTTCCGTTGCTACCGTAGGTGGTGTTGCCGATCTGTTGATAGCTGGTCCCATTACTACCGTAAGTGGTATTGCCAATCTGTTGATAGCTGGTTCCGTTGCTGCCGTAAGTCGTGTTACCGATCTGTTGATAAGTTTGCGCTTGAGCGCAAAGAGTCAGAACTGCAGCAGCGAAAACAATGCCAAATTTAGCGGTGGACATAGAAGATCTCCTTTGAACCATCGTAACGGCATGTTTCAAACAAGCAAGATAAATGTGCCCGCGACTCACGGCGAGTTGGCTGGATGCGGTAAGGGGGGGCGTACAAAGTCTAGGCTTGCGAACCCGATGACACCTCGCAGTTCCTCACACGCAGAAAAAAGCCCCCGTTTGAAAACAATCAAACGCTTGACCGAACCAACGTGTGGGGAGTGTGCGACATGGGGGAGACTTTCACAAATGCCGGTACTTTTGACGGTACTTTTCTAAATCGAAAACATGAAATCCAGCATTCATGCGGGTTTCAAAGCGCTATGTGAACTCCTCCGGGGCCAAGCCCTGCAACCGCGATCAAGCCGGCTTCTGTCCATGTGGGCGCAAAACAAGGTGGGCAGCAAGGCCGATGACAATACCCCAAAAAGCCGAGCCCAGTCCCATCAAAGACATGCCCGAGGCCGTGACCAGGAAGGTGATCACCGAGGACTCAATGTAGGCAGGCTCGTTAGCAAGCATTTTGATATTGGACACAATGGCCCCGATCAACGCTAGGCCTGCCAGAGCGGCAATCAGCGCCGACGGGAATGCATTGAAGACCAGGGTGACCGAGCCGGCAAAAAGCCCCCCAATCAGATAGAACACGCCATTGGCCATGCCCGCGACGTAGCGTTTCTCGGTATCCGGGTGTGCTTCCTTGCCAGTGCACAGCGCCGCGGTGATGGCGGCCAGCACGATGGAGATTCCGCCGAAGCAGGCCATCGCCAGAGATGCCAGCCCCGTTCCTGCCAGCACCGCCCTGGATGGAGCCTGGTATCCCGCCAGCCGCATCACCGCCATGCCGGGAAGGTACTGGCCCGTCAGGCTGACCAGCACCAGCGGCGCGGCAAAGCTCAGCAACACACCCAGGTGAAACTCGGGCAACACCAGCACGGGCCTGGCTACCACCAGCTTCAGGGATTGAAGGTCGGTATGTCCCGTGGCGAACGCCACGCCAAACCCGGTCAATGCCACCCACACCACGGCATAGCTGGGCCAGAAGCGCCGGCAGACCAGATACGCAGCCAGCATGGCAAACACGGCGGAGGGAAGCTCCATGCTGGAGCGGAAGGCCTGCACCCCGAACTGAAACAAAATGCCAACCATCATCCCCGCAGCGATGCCTTTGGGGATGAAGTTGACGATTTTCTCGAAACAACCAGTGACCCCAATGGCGACGATGACGGCACCAGCCACCAGATAAGCGCCAACCACCTCGGGCATGGTGATACCGGGAAACAGGCTGAGCAGCAAGGCCGTCCCCGGCGCGGACCAGGCCGTGATGACCGGCTGCTTGAGCCACCAGCTCAGCAACAGGCCGCTCACACCGGCCCCTATCGAGATGGCCCAGATCCAGGACGTCTGCTCCGCATTCGAAACATGGCCGGCCTGCGCGGCCTGGATGAAGATGACCAACGGCCCCGCATACGCGATCAGAACCGACAGAAGCCCGGCCACCCAGGCCGTAACGGACCAATCCTTGAACCCCATCGACGGACCCTCTACCGCTGGCTGACGGCGGCGTCAATCCACATGGATCTTGCGCTCCTTGATGAGCTTGTCCCAGCGGTCGATCTCCCGGCGCAGGTGCGCCGCCAGTTCCTGCGGCGTGGAGCCGATGGGCTCGGCGCCCACGCTTTCAAGCTTCTTGAGGGTATCGGGCTGCTTCATGGACTCGTTGAGCACTTTGTTGAGCCTGGCCAGCACCTCGGCGGGCGTGCCTGCCGGCGCAAAGACGGCGAACCAGGGCGAGACTTCATAGCCGGGCAATCCCGCCTCGGCGATGGTAGGTACGTCAGGCAGCGCAGAGGACCGCTTGGCCGTAGTGACCCCCAGGGCACGCAGCTTGCCCGACTGGATGTGGGGCCGCGCCGAGGTGATGCTGTCGAACATGAGATCGACCTGGCCGCCCAGCATGTCGGTCAGCGCCGGACCGCTGCCCTTGTAGGGGATGTGCAGAAGATTCAGGCCAGCCAGGGAGGCAAACATTTCCCCGGCCAGATGGATCGACGTGCCATTGCCCGCCGAGGCATACGTGAGCTTGCCCGGGTCGCGCCGCGCATGGGCCAGCACGTCCTTGACCGACCTGTCGCCATTCCTGGCGGCATTCACCACCAGCACATTCGGCACCACTGCCAGCAAGCTGACGGGCGCGAAGTCCTTCACCGGGTCGTAGCCGAGCCTGGCATACAGCGCCTTGTTGGTCGCCATGCCGATCGAGGTGATCATGATCGTGTAGCCATCCGCGGGCTGCTTGGCCACGTAGTCCGCGCCAATGTTGCCGCCCGCGCCGGGGCGGTTCTCGATCACGAAGGGCTGGCCGAGCTCCCGCGCGGCCTTGTCGCCCAAGGTGCGGGCGATTGCATCCATGGCGCCGCCCGGCGGGAACGGCACCACCCACTTGATGGGCCTGCTGGGCCAGACCGCTTCGGGCTGGGCCATGGCTGCGCCGGGCAGCACCAGGGCTGCGGCAAGAAGGGAAAGGATTCTCCGATTCTGCGTCATGTCGGGCTCGCTTATTGGATGGCGGAAGGGTGCGTGGCCAGAGGCGTCACCGTGATCTTCATGAAGGGGAACAGAGGCAGGCGGCTCAGGGTGTCGTGCAGTTCATCGTTGCTTTGCACATCGAACACGCTGTAGTTGGCGTACTCGCCCACCACACGCCACAGGTGTGGCCATTTCCCCGAGCGCTGCAGTGCCTGCGAATAGGCCTTCTCCTCGGCCTTGATGCGTGCCAACTCTTCGGCAGGAACGGTAGACGGTATGTCGACAATCATGTGGACCAGGTACAGCATGGGGTTCCTCACGGTATGAAAAATGCCGGATGAATAGCGGCCTCGAGCGCCCGCATCAAGCGGCGCCAACGGGGGACGGTCGGACAACACCTGCGGCACTGCCGCGTTGGGTCAGCACGAAGATGCCCATGGCCATCGCCGCAACCAGGCCTGGCACGGCAAAGGCCAGGAAATTCATCTGCAGCGGCAATGCCGCGGCCATCAGGGTGCCACCGAGCAGCGGGCCAACGATGGCGCCGGTACGGCCCACGCCCGATGCCCAGCCCAGCCCCGTGGAGCGCATGGACAGCGGATAGAACTGCGCAGTGTTGGCATACAGCAGGATCTGTGTGCCAATGGTGGTAGCCCCGGCCAGGGTGATGAGCAGGTACAGCACCGGCATGGGGCTGTTGTAGCCCAGCGCAGCAATGGACACCGTGCCCACGGCGAAGAAGGCCACCACCACCTTCGGCAGGCTGAAGCGGTCGCCCAGCCAGCCGCCAGCGATGGCGCCGGCCATGCCGCCGAAGTTCAGCGCCAGCAGGAAGGACAGGCTCGACCCGAGGCTGTAGCCCGCATTGGCCATCAGCTTGGGCAGCCACGAGCCCAGTGCATACACCATAAGCAGGCAGCAGAAGAACGACACCCAGATCATGAGCGTACCCAAGGCGCGGCCGTCCTTGACCAAATCCAGCATCGGCACGCCGGCCCCCTTCGCATCCGCCTGAACGAGGTGGGCATCGGCCGCTATGCGCGCACCGGGATCGACACGGGCCAGCATGTCGCGGGCGCGTCCGCCGCGCCCCTGGCGCAGCAGAAAGCCCACGGACTCAGGCAACTTCCACAGGATCAGTGGCAGCAGCACGATGGGCACGGCGGCCGAGAAAAACATGGCCTGCCAGCCGAAGCGCGGCAACATGTAGATGCCAAGGCCCGCCGAGAGCATGCCGCCGAGCGAGTAACCGCTGAACATGATGGCCACCAGCGTGCTGCGCAGGCGCCGGGGTGCGTACTCGTTCATAAGCGCCACGGCATTGGGCATCAGGCCGCCGCAGCCCAGGCCCGCGATGAAGCGGTAGATGCCAAACTCCGTGGGCGACTGGGCAAAACCGTTGAGAAAGGTAGCGCCACTGAACAGCAGGAAGCAGATGGCAATGCCCTTCTTGCGGCCGATGCGGTCCGCCAGCGGCCCGAAGATGAAGGCCCCGAACATCATGCCGAACAGCGCGTAGCTGCCCAGGGCACCGGCTTGCACCGGCGTGAGGCCCCACTCCTTCATCAGCACGGGCAGGACTACGCCGTAGATGAAAAGGTCGTAGCCATCGAAGATCAACAGCAGGGCGCACAGCCACATCACCATCCAGTGAAAGGGCGTGAAGCGGGCGTTGTCGATGATCTCGTTGACTTCTACGGTTTTCATGTTTGTCTCCTGTGTCTCGTTTTCTGGCCAATGAAGGGCAGGCCTTACCCCAGATCCCCGCCTGCGACCGGCAACACCGAGCCGGTGATGTAGCTCGCCTCATCCGATGCGAGGAACAGGATGGGCGCAACCTGCTCGTCGATGCTGGCGTAGCGCTTGAAGAAGGTGGACTCGGTGACCTGCTGTACCGCCTCGCCCATCCATGCCTTTTCCTGCGCGCTGTCGCCGGCAGCGTTGCGCGGGATGCGCCGGGGTGGAGCGTTGGTGCCACCCGGCGCAGTTGCAGCGACGCGAATGTTGTGCGGCGCATACTCCATCGCCAGCGACTGCGTCAGCGCATTGACGCCGCCCTTGGCAGCCGAGTACGGCACGCGGCGTATGCCGCGCGTGGCGTTCGACGACACGTTGACGATGGTGCCGCCACCACGCGCCAGCAGGTGCGGCAGCACCGCATGGCAGGCGTACAGCGTGGGCATCAGCGAGCGGCGGATTTCCGCATCAATCTGCTGCGGCTCGAATTCGGCAAACGGCCGCATGCGGATGGCGCCCCCTACCCCGTTAATCAGGATGTCGATGCCGCCAAAGGTCTGCGTGGCGAACGCCATCGTGGCCCGGGCACCTTCATAGGTTTCGAGATCGGCCACAAATCCGACGGCACTACCACCCTCTGCCTCGGCCGCCACGTCGGCAACGAAATCAGCGCGGTCGACGAACACCACCTTGGCCCCCTCTGCTGCGGCGCCCAGTGCCACGCCACGGCCTATGCCCTGGGCCGCGCCGGTCACGATCACCACCTTGCCATCAAAGCGCTTTTTCATGCTGTGCTCCGCCTATGCAGTGGCTTGGTTGGGCGTGAACTTCTCGTAGTGGAAGCTCGCGGGCGCGATGCCCTCGGTCTTGAAGTGCTTCTGCACCGCCTCCACCATGGGCGGCGGTCCGCACAGGTACACGTCCACGTTCCCGCCGTGCAGCGCCTGCGCGGGCATGTGGTGGGTGACGTAGCCCCGGCGCTCATGCGCAGTCTGCGGGTCGGCCACGCAGGTGGTGAACGTAAAGCCGGGCACGCGCAGGGCGTATTCCTGCAGCTGCTCGACCAGCACCAGGTCCTGGTCACGCGTTACACCGTAGATCATGTGCACCGGCTGGGTCGTGGACTGGCGCGCCAGCACCTCCAGCATGGACAGGAAGGGCGCCAGGCCCGTGCCCCCCGCGAGCAGCAGCAGCGGGCGCTGCACGGCGCGCAGGTAGAAGCTGCCCAGCGGGCCGGTCATCTCCAGCTGCTGGCCACGCTCGGCACCTGCGAGCCAGCTGCTCATCAGCCCGCCCGGCACCTGCTTGATGAGAAACGTCATGCGCTTCTCGCCCGGCGCCGAGCTGAAGGAGTAGGAGCGGTGCTCGCTGCTGCCCGGCACGCCGATGTTGACGTACTGGCCCGGCAGGAACACGGGCGCATCCTCGGGGACGTCCAGCACCAGTTCATAGGCAGCGTCGCCAAACGGGATAACCTCGGCGACGGTCGCCCCGAACTTGGCGGTGCCGGTCTTGCAGGCCGTGGAGGGTACGGGCACGGCGATCACGCAGTCGGACTTGGGCACCATCTGGCAGGTCAGCACCAGGCCCTGTCCGGCTTCGTCCTCGGTCAGCGCATCCTCGATGTAGTCGTCACCCATGTCATAGACGCCATTTTCGGCGCGGCACTTGCAGGTGCCGCACACGCCGTCGGAGCAATCCATGGGCAGGTTGATGCGGTTGCGGTAGGCGGCGTCCAGGACTTTTTCATTGGCGCCGCAATCGACGAAGCGGGTGACCCCGTCCTCGAAGTTCAGGGCTATGCGGTAGCTGCTCATCGTGGTCTCCCTGTCCATCAGATGTGATAGATATCGATGACCTGGCGGATGTAGTCGCTCTTCAGGACGATCTTCTTGCGCGTGATCAGCCAGCCGTCGCCGCGCCGGGCGAGCGTGGCATAGACCGTGCCGAAGAAGTGGTCGGTGACCTTGTAGCGATGGCTCAGCGTGTGGAAGTTGTAGCGCACGTCCACCGCGTCATCACGCTCGGCCAGTACCTCCACATTGGTGAGCATGTGGTTGGTGCGCGTCTCGGGCACCGAGGCGCTGGAGCGCTCGGTCTTGATGCGGAAGACCCGGTCCTCCAGGCCATCGCGGTTGGCGTAGTAGATCAGCGATATCTGGCTCTGCGGGTCGTCGGTGAGCTGGTCGTCATCGTCCCAGGCAGGCATCCAGAACTCGACCTCGGGAGCGTAATGCGTGAGCCATGCGTCCCACTCGCGGTCGTCCAGGTGGCGCGCCTCGCGGTAAAGAAAGGCGCAGATGGCGTTGTAGTCGGCGGTCATGCCAGATCTCCTTCACGTTCCTTTTGCACGGCCTTGCGCAGCTCCTGGGACCAGTGGGCGTGCTGGCAGACGAACAGGCCCTCGTCCTCGCTGCGCTCGCCACTGAGCAGGGGCGTCATGCCCAGGCGCCTGGCGTTCTCGTCGGGGCCCTTGCGCCACAGCGGTGCGCCGCGGCTCAGGTCGTTCCACTGCGCGGCCTTGGCTGCATAGCCCGTCTGGCTGGCGCGGAACTCCTCCAGGTCATCGGCCGTGCCCATGCCGGAGACGTTGAAGAAATCCTCGTACTGGCGTATGCGCGTGGCTCGGTCCTCGGCGCTCTCGCCCTTGGGGGCGAAGCAGTAGATGGTGATTTCAGTCTTGTCCACGCTGATGGGGCGCGCCACGCGGATCTGCGTGGAAAACTGGTCCATCAGGTACACATTGGGGTAGAGGCACAGGTTGCGCGTCTGGCCGATGATGACGTCTGCCTTGTCAGCGCCCAGGCGGTCGGCCAGCTCCTCACGGCGGTTGTAGATGGGGCGCACCTCGGGGTTCATGGTTTGGGTCCACAGCAGGATGTGGCCGTTCTCGAAGCCATAAACGCCGCCCACGCTCTTGCTCCAGCCGCTCGGGTCCACGGCCTTCGTGCCGCCCTCCTTGCGCCGGCTCATGGTGGCGGCGTAGTTCCAGTGCACGGAGCTGACGTGGTAGCCGTCGGCGCCGTTTTCCATCTGCAGCTTCCAGTTGCCGTCGTAGATGTAGGACGAGTTGCCGCGCAGCACCTCCAGGCCCTGCGGCGCCTGGTCCACGATCAGGTCGATGATGACCTTGGCTTCGCCCAGGAAGTCCTGCAGCGGCTGCACGTCGGCATTCAGGCTGCCGAACAAAAAGCCTTTGTAGCTCTCGAAGCGCGCCACCTTCTTGAGGTCGTGCGAACCGTTGGTGTTGAACTGCACCGGGTATTCGGTAGTCTTTTCATCCTTGACCTTGAGCAGCTTGCCGGTGTTGCTGAAGCTCCAGCCATGGAACGGGCAGGTGAAGCTGCCCTTGTTGCCATGCTTCTTGCGGCACAGCATGGCGCCGCGGTGCGAACAGGCGTTGATCACGGCATTGAGCTGCCCGTCCTTGCCGCGCGTGATCACGATGGGCTGGCGGCCGATGGTGGTAGTGAAGTAGTCGTTGATCTCGGGGATCTGGCTCTCGTGCGCTAGGTAGACCCAGTTGCTCTCGAAGATGTGCTTCATCTCCAGCTCGAACAGCTGTGGATCTGTGAAAACGTCGCGGCGGCAGCGAAAGAGGCCCTTTTCCTCGTCGTGCTGCAGGGCGTCCTGAAGCAGCTTTTCGACATCCTGGTATTTCTCTGCGGAAACAGCGGTGTTCATGGTGAGTCTCCTTGGGGTGCGGCTCTCCCCCGCAGCGCAGGCCGCGGTTCCAAAGGGGAGCGAAGCGATGGGGGGATGGGCCGTGGCGCGCCCGGCGCCACGGTAGCCGGCGTCAGGCCGCCAGGCGGGGGCGATCGACGATCTGGTTATCCACGCCGCCGACCAGCTCGCTCAAGCGGAAGTCGAATGCGATCTCGGCGAAGGGTCCCTTCAGGCCCTGGGCCTGGATGCTGGCCGCGTCCGTGCGCTCCACCAGCGGCGGCACCAGGCCTTCACGCGTGGCGTAGGCGAAGTCGTCATTCACCAGCGGGTCGCCGTCGATATTGATCTGCGTGGTCAGCTTGCGGTGGCCATCGGCCGTGACGAAGAAGTGGATGTGGGCCGGGCGGTTGCCATGGCGGCCCAACTGGTTCAGCAGCGCCTGGGTAGGGCCGTCAGGCGGGCAGCCGTAGCCCTTGGGCACGATGCTTTGGAACTTGTAGCGGCCCTGCTCATCGGTGACGATGGTGCGGCGCATGTTGAACGGCTTTTGCTCGCCCGTGGGGTCGTAGTGCGAGTAGAAGCCTTTGGTGTTGGCATGCCAGACCTCCACCTTGGCGCCGGCCAGGGGCTTACCGTCCGCGCCGTAGACCGTGCCGTGCATGATCAACGTGTGGCCGGCCTTGTCGCTGCCGTCATCCAGGCGTGCAAAGCCCTTGACCTCGGGGGCCCCCGCCACGTACAGCGGTCCCTCGATGGTGCGGGGCGTGCCGTTCTCCAAGCCCTGGGCCTGGTCCTCGGCATCCATGCGCATGTCCAGGAAGCGGTCCAGACCCAGGCCGGGCGAGAGCAGGCCGGCCTCGCCCGCGGCACCCAGGCGGTTCAGATAGCCCACGCCGGCCCAGTACTCATCCGACGTGATATCGAGATCGTCGATGGCCTTGAACAGGTCCGACAGGATGCGGTGCATGATCTGCTTGGCGCGCGGGTTGCCACCATCCTGGGTCAGGCCGCTGGCCATGCGCAGAAAGTCCTGCACTTCGGCGGTGTTGAAGATCTTGGTTGCCATGGTGTATCTCCTTGGGAATCGTGAGGTTGGGTGAAGTGAGTCGGCGGTGGAAGTGATCTAGCCGAGGGCCGGCGCGGTCCGGGGCGCCGTGGGCACGCCCAGCGGTTTTCTGTCCCGGCGGAAGAACTGGACGCGGTCTTCGTCGAGCCTGAGCCCCAAGCCCGGTGCGCTGGGCACCGTGAGCTCGAAGTCCCGGTACTGCAGCGGCTCGGCCAGGATTTCCTCGGTCAGCAGCAAGGGGCCGAACAGCTCCGTGCCCCACTGCAGCTTGGGGAACGTGGCAAAGGCGTGGGCCGCTGCGATCGTGCCCACCGCGCCCTCCAGCATGGTTCCGCCATAGAGTTCGATGCCAGCGGAATCGGCGATGGCCGCAACCTGTTGCGCGGCCTGCAGGCCGCCCGATTGCTCGGTCTTGACGGCAAACACATCGGCCCCCGCCACACGCGCCAACGCAAAGGCCGAGACCGGGCCAGTCAACGATTCATCGGCCATCACGGCGATCGGGAAGCGGCCCTTCAGGCGCGCCAGCGCGTCGGCCGATGCCACGGGCTGCTCCACCAGCTCGCAACCTGCGTCCACGAGGCCCGCCAGGCCGCGCTGGGCCTCGAGTTCACTCCAGGCCATGTTCACGTCGACGCGGACGGCCCCACGATCACCCAGCGCCTTCTTGATGGCAGCCACATGCGCCACGTCGTCGGCGACGGCCCGGCGGCCGATCTTGAGCTTGAAAACGTTGTGGCGGCGCTGCGCCAGCATGCGCTCGGCCTCATCGATGTCCTTGGCGGTGTCGCCGGAAGCCAGGGTCCAGGCGACCGGCAGGCTGCTGCGTACACGCCCGCCCAGCAGCTCGGACACGGGCAGGCCCGTGCGCTGGCCCAGGGCGTCGAACAAAGCGGTCTCCACCGCGCACTTGGCGAAGCGATTGCCATGGATGGCCTTGTTCAGCTTCCCCATGAGGGCGGGCACATGGCCGGCCTGCGCGCCGAGCAGCAGCGGAGCGAAGTACGTGTCGATCGCCAGCTTCATGCCCTCGGGCGACTCCGCACCGTAGGCCAGGCCGCCAATCGTCGTGCCCTCGCCGACGCCCACCGTGCCGTCCGAGCAGTACAGGCGAACCAGCATCAATGTCTGGCCGATCATCGTCGCCATGGACAACTGGTGCGGGCGGATCGTCGGCAGATCCAGCAAGAGGGTTTCCACGCGCTCGATGACCACCGATACGGCGCGGGACTGAAGGGGTTGCGTGTGTTGCATGGACCGGATTGAACAATGCAGCCCCCAGGCCCATCCAACACTAAAATGGTCTAATTCAATACCTTAAAAATATGACAGCAGATTTAATCAATACAAATCAACAGGTTACGCAGCACCCATCCCCCATTCATATGGTTTTCCCTTATGGATATCCGGCAGCTCAAGTATTTCGTCGCCGTCGCCGACGCCCGCAACTTCACGCGGGCATCCGAACAGCTCCACATCGCCCAGCCACCGCTGAGCCGTCAGATCCAGTTGCTGGAAGAAGAACTGGGGGTGCAGCTCATTCTGCGCAACAGCCGGCCCCTGCGACTGACCGAGGCGGGGCGCGTGTTCTACGAACAGGCGCTGCAAATCATCAACCGTGTGGACCAGCTGAAAACCGCAACGCGGCAGATCGGCCTGAACCAGCAACGCACGCTCTCCATTGGCTTTGTCGCGTCCACCTTGTACGGCGGCCTGCCCATGCTGGTGCGCAAGCTACGCCACCACTATCCGGACGTGGACATCCAGCTGGTGGAGCTCACGTCGATGCAGCAATTCGTTGCCCTGAATTCCGGCCGGATCGATGTGGGATTCGGGCGCATCCGCAGCAATGACGCCACGGTGGCCCGGACGGTCCTGCGCGAAGAGCGGCTGGTGCTGGCCATTCCCCCCGGCTCCCTGCTGGCCGCCGACACCGGCCGGATCAGCCTGAGGGAAATCAATGGCCAGAAGCTCATCGTCTACCCCAAGGAGCCGCGCCCGAGCTTTGCCGACCACATCCTCAGCCTCCTGAACGACCAGGCCATCCGGCCCTCCGAGGTGCATGAAGTGCGCGAGATTCAAACAGCGCTGGGCCTGGTTGCCGCCGAATCCGGCCTGTGCCTGATCCCCGCGTCCGCGCGCCTTCGCAACGACCTCCGCTACCGGCTGATCGACGACCCGCGCGCCACTTCGCCCATCATCCTCAGCCACCGGCTCAACGACAACGCCTGGTACATCGATGCCATCAAGCAATTGGTAGCTGACATGTACGCGGAAAAGCCGGCCTGGCTGGATGTGGACCACAACTTCTTTCCTGACACCAGCCCATCCGGAACGGAGCCACCGTGAAAACCGGCGCCTGCCTAAGGCAAGAAACCCCCGCCAAGGCATGGGCCGGCTTCGGTGAGGCACGGGAAGATACCTCAGCCCCCATGACTTGGGAGACCCAAGGTATCCATGGCGGCCCCGGTTCGCCGGTATCTTGCAATTTGCCGGCAGCGGCCTTTTGGGATCGTCGGCCGCACCTACGTAGCTCAGGTCAAACGGCCCCTCGCCGTGGATCTGCACCACGGTCGCCGTCTTGGTCATGGCGAAGTGGTTGGTTGTACCGGGAATGGAGCCAAAGGCGCCGGGCTTCAGGGCCTTCATGCCTATTGCATCGAACTTTTCACCCATGCCAATCATGAGGGTGCCGGAAATCACGGTTGCATTTTCGGTCTGGGAATGGGAGTGGGCAGGCCGGCCAGGCTACATTGCACACACCCTCTAAAAAACGCGCAGCGGATCGCCCGACCCCTCCCCCATGACACCGCAAGATCTGATCGAGCATGCCACGGCGCTCGCTTACCGGCTGGCCGGGTATGCGCTGCTGAACTGGGCAGACGACGCAGCCATTCTTGCCATGATGTTCTCGTAGCCTGCCAGGTTTGACGCGGCCAGTGCCGCCGCCTCGGGCGTGGGGCGCAGCGATGTTGACACGCCGTGCCGTACGGCATTGCCGTGCAAACGCTACCAAATTGGATAACAGCCAACCTCCTAGCAGAAAGCACGTCAAGGCTTTTTACTGAACTTCTGGCGCCAGCCTCCCCCGTTCCGTACCATTGGCCCATGCAGTACCACTACATCGCCAATGCCTCCGTGCCCTCCTCGTCCGGCCGCACCATCGCGGTGATCGATCCGTCCGATGGCCAGCTTTTCGACGAGATCCAGCGCGGCACGGCCGAGGACATTGACGCGGCCGTGCACGCGGCGCGCCAGTGCCACCACACCGTTTGGAACAAGGCGAGCGCGGCCGACCGAGGGCGCCTGCTCATGCGCCTGTCGGCCAAGGTACTCGAACATGCCGACGAACTCACGGCGCTGGAGCAGCGCGACTGCGGCAAGCCCACCAAGCAGGCCCGCGCCGATGCGCTCGCGCTGGCGCGCTACTTCGAGTTCTATGCGGGCGCGTGCGACAAGCTGCACGGCGAGACCCTTCCCTACCAGGACGGCTACAGCGTGTTCACCTGGCGCGAGCCGCACGGCGTGACGGGCCACGTCATTCCGTGGAACTACCCCATGCAGATCTTCGGCCGCAGCGTGGGCGGCGCGCTGGCGGCCGGCAACTGCTGCGTGGTCAAGCCGGCCGAGGACGCCTGCCTGTCGCTGATCCGCGTGGCCCAGCTCGCGGCCGAGGCGGGCTTTCCGGCGGGGGCCATCAACATTGTCACGGGCTACGGTCACGAGGTGGGCGACGCGCTGGCGCGCCACCCGGGCATCGACCACATCAGCTTCACGGGCAGCCCCACGGTGGGCACGCTCATCCAGCAGGTGGCGGCCGAGCGGCACTGCCCCGTCACCCTGGAGCTGGGCGGCAAGAGCCCGCAGATCATCTTCGCAGACGCCGACCTCGACGCGGCCCTGCCAGTGGTCATCAACGCCATCGTGCAGAACGCGGGCCAGACCTGCTCGGCCGGCTCGCGCGTGCTGATCGACTCGCTGATCTACGAACCCCTGCTCGAACGCCTGGGCCGCGCCTTTGAGCAGCTGCGTGTGGGCCCCGCCGCCATGGACCTGGACGTGGGCCCGCTGATCCGCCAGAGCCAGCAGCAGCGCGTGTGGGACTTCCTCTCCGACGCCCAGGTGGCCGGCATCCCCATGGTGGCGCAAGGCCAGATCGTGGACGAGGCGCCCGAGGGCGGCTTCTACCAGGCCCCCACACTGCTGCGCGACGTGCCCGTGCAGCACCGCCTGGCGCAGGAGGAGGTTTTCGGCCCGGTGCTCTCGGCCATGCCATTCCAGGACGAAGACCATGCCGTGGAACTGGCCAACGCCACGCGCTTCGGCCTGGTCGCGGGCATCTGGACGCGCGACGGCGCGCGCCAGTTCCGCATGGCCCGCCGAGTGGCCAGCGGCCAGGTGTTCATCAACAACTACGGCGCGGGCGGCGGCGTGGAGCTGCCGTTCGGCGGCGTCAAGTCGAGCGGCTACGGGCGCGAGAAGGGATTCGAGGCGCTGTACGGATTCACCACGCTCAAGACCGTGGCCGTGCACCACGGGTGAGCGGCCTACGCCACCCTATCAACCCAGCACATCCCGCAGCGCAGTCTCGTACAGGCCAGTGAGCCGGTCCATCACCTCCAGCAGCCTCTCGCTGGTCGTGGCCACGGCCTCCAGGCCGCACCCGTCGGGCTGGCGCTGCAGCGCGGCGTCGAAGAACACCCACTGCGCCTGGCCCAGTTCCAGCTCGGTGCGAATGGCTGGAGTGGAGATCGGCGTCTGGCCCAGGCCGGCGAGCGCGCGGCGGAACTCCACGGCGTCTGCGACCAGTTGTTCGCGCGCCGCCCGGGTGTCCACGCCCAGGGCCAGCAGGTTGTAGTTCTTGGCCATGCGCTGCGACAGCATGCGCTGGCGCCCCGCCGTGTTCACAAGCTTGGCCGTGCTGGCCTGGGACAGCTTCTCCAGCGCCTGCGTGGCAGTGTTCGCGGCCTCCAGCATCCGGTCGGCCTGGGCGGACACGGCGGCCACCGTGTCCTTGGAGGTGGGCTGGGCCACCAGCGCGTCCAGGCGCTCGGCGTGGTGCCGCACGTCGGCCAGCGGCCGCGCCACCTCGGGGGGCCAGGCCTGCGGGCCCAGCTCCTCGAAACCCGCCTGCATCTGTTGGCGCGCGGTGGCGAGCACCTCGCGCGCGCGCTCGGGCAGCACGCCCAAGTGGAGCTGGCCGTAGGCTTTGGCCATGCGCCGCGAGAGCGCCCGAAAGCGCGCCGTGCGGTTGATGGCCATGGACAGCGCCATGCGCGCCCGGGCCGACAGCGGCAGCGCCGACAACAGCGCCACCGAGGCCAGGGCGCGCACAGCGGAGCGGCGGCCCCGGCGGCAGGGGTGCGGCGCGGGCAAGGTGTATAAATAGGAATATGACATGCATCTTATTTCGGAAGCGCCTGCATCGCCGGCCACTGACCGCCATCAATGCCTGCGCTTTTCGGCGGCCCGAGGGCACGGGCGCCGTCCTTGATGCGCATCAAATTTCCGCCTCCGTCCGATACCCCTACAAAGCCCATGCGGCACAATTCC
>JASLFM010000092.1 GCA_030150585.1 Acidovorax sp. | reverse complement strand
AGTATTCCTTGTGTCTGAGGATGATGTCAGCAAAGCCGAGCATTATAACCCGCTCCTGTTGGGGCTACACTTGGCGCCCGTGTCCCTGTTCAAAGCCGCCTCCACCGTCTCCCTGCTGACCCTCGCCTCCCGGGTGACTGGCCTGGCCCGCGATCTGCTCATGGCGTCGATTTTTGGGGCCAACGCGCTTACCGACGCGTTCAACGTCGCGTTCCGTATTCCCAACCTGTTCCGCCGGCTGTTCGCCGAAGGGGCATTCAGCCAGGCCTTCGTGCCCGTGCTCGCGGCCTCCAAGGCACAGCATGGCGAAGAGGCCACGCGCCGGCTCATCGACAGCGTGGCCACGGTGCTGACCTGGGTGCTGCTGCTGACCTGTGCGGCAGGCGTGGCCGGCGCTCCGGTGCTGGTGTGGCTGCTTGCGAGCGGCCTGCGGCAAAACCCCGAGAGCTACCAGGCCGCTGTGCTCATGACGCGCTGGATGTTCCCCTACATCGGCTTCATGTCGCTCGTGGCGCTGTCGGCCGGGGTGCTCAACACCTGGCGGCGCTTTGCCGTACCGGCCGCCACGCCGGTGCTGCTCAATGTCTGCATGATCGCGGCTGCCTGGCTGGGGGCGCCCCAACTGGCCGCCCGCGGCATCGAGCCCATCTACGCCATGGCGGGTGGCGTGATGCTCGGCGGCGTGCTGCAGCTGGCCGTGCAACTGCCGGCGTTGCGCCGCATGGGGCTGCTGCCGCGCATCGGCATGACCTGGCGGGCGGTGCGTGCCGCCTGGGGCGACGAGGGGGTGCGCCGCATCCTCAAGCTCATGGCGCCCGCGCTGCTGGGTGTGGGCGTGGCGCAGGTGTCGCTGATGATCAACGCGCAGATCGCCTCTTACCTCGCACCAGGCAGCGTGACCTGGCTGTTTTATGCCGACCGGCTCATGGAGTTCCCGACCGCGCTGCTTGGCGTGGCGCTGGGCGTGGTGCTCACGCCGCAGCTCGCGGCGGCCAAGGCCGCGGGCGATGGCGACCGCTATTCGGCCATGCTCGACTGGGGTCTGCGCATCGTCGTGCTGCTGTCGGTGCCCTGTGCCGTGGGGCTGCTCACCTTTGCCGAACCGCTCGTGGCCACGCTGTTCCACCATGGCGCCCTGCACGACAGCGACGTGGGCCAGATCGCGCGCGCGCTGGCGGGCTACGGCGTGGGCCTGCTGGGGCTCGTGGCCATCAAGGTGCTGGCGCCGGGCTACTACGCGAGCCAGGACATCCGCACGCCCGTGCGTATCGCTATTGCCGTGCTCGCCATTACCCAGTTGCTGAATGTGGCGCTGGTGCCCTGGACCCAGCATGCCGGCCTGGCACTGTCGATCGGCCTGGCGGCGCTCCTGAATGCGCTGTGGCTGCTCATGGGCCTGCTGCGCCGCGGCAGCTACCGGCCCCAGCCGGGCTGGGGCCGCTTCGGGCTGCAGGTGGTGGCCGCCAGCGCGCTCATGGCCGTGCTGCTCGTCTGGGCCACGGAGCATTTCGAATGGATCGCATTGCGGGCCCACAGTGGCCAGCGCGCGGCTCTGCTCGCAGGGGTTCTGGTAGCGGCGATGGCGCTCTATTTTGGTGCGCTTTGGGCCGCAGGACTCAAGCTGCGCCAGTTGCTGCGGCGCTGAAGCCGGTGCGCTTGACGCCGGGGATGGCTGGCCGTACAACCATTCCATGTCCCTGAGCTATTCCGTACCGACCACGCTCGAATACTTTGCGGCGCTGGTGCAGAGCGACGAGCAACTGCCCCTGCTCGAGGCGGCCGCCTGCGTTGCGCACGACGAGTATCCCGATCTCGACGTGCAGCAATTGCTCGGCGACGTGGACCAACTGCTTGCACGGCTGCACCGCCGCCTCGCGCCCGATGCACCGGCCTTGCAGCGCTTGCGGGTGCTCAACCAGTTCTTCTATGGTGACCTGGGCTTCGGCGGCAATCTCAACAACTACTACGACCCCGAGAACAGCTACCTGAATGCCGTGCTGCGCACGCGCCGGGGCATTCCGATATCTCTGGCGGTGCTCTGGATGGAGCTGGCCCAGGGCGTGGGCCTGCACGTGCGTGGCATCGCGTTCCCAGGCCATTTCATGGTCAAGGCGTTGCTGCCCCGGGGCCAGGTGGTCCTGGATCCGCTCACGGGCCAATCGCTCTCGCGCGAGGAACTGACGGAGCGGCTCGAGCCCTACAAGCGCCGCAGCGGCCTCGTGGGCGATTACGACGTGCCCCTGGGGCTGTACCTGCAGGCCGCCACACCGCGCGAGATCCTGGCCCGCATGCTGCGCAACCTCAAGGAAATCCACCATTCGCAGCAGGATGGCCAGCGGCTCATCGCGGTGCTGGACCGGCTCATCGTGCTGCAACCCGAGGCCTGGGGCGAGCGGCGCGACCGGGGGCTGGCCCATGCCGAGTGTGGTCACACGCAGCTGGCCGTGGCCGACCTCGAGGCCTACGTGGCCCATGCCGAGGAGGGGCTGGACGCGGATGCGGTCGCCGAACGCCTCGGGGCGCTGCGCCGCATGGGCGGCTGACCTCAGTCGCGTGTGCCGCGCAAGGCCAGCACCGCGGCGACGCAGGTGAAAAGGACCAGAACGGCCACGATCATCCAGAAGCCGTGCCCGTTGTCCGCCAGCGGAATGCCGCCTACGTTCATGCCGAACAGGCCCGTGAGGATGTTGATCGGCAGGGCCAGTACCGTGACCACCGTGAGCACGAACAGGCTGCGGCCATTGGCCTCCTGGACGATAGCGGCCATCTCTTCCTGCAGCAGCTTGATGCGCTCCTGCAAGCCCTGCATGTCGCGCAGCACCACGGAGAACTCCTCGGAGGCGTCGCGCAGTTCCTGGGCGTCGTCCTCGCTCATCCAGGCAGGGGGGCGCTGCAGCAGGCGGAACAGCGCGGCGGGCTCGGGCGCCAGCAGACGCTGCAGGCGCACAAGCAGGCGGCGCAGCACGCCCAGGCGTGCGCGCTTGTAGTCCAGGCGGCCCGAGAGCATCTCATCCTCGACGCGGTCGATGCGCTGGGTGACGCCGCGCACGATGTCCACCAGCCCGTTGGCCTGGGTGCGCATGAGCTGCTCCAGCAGGGCCGCACTCGAGCGCGGCGAGCGGCCGCCGCGCACGGCCGTGCGCAGCGCGTCCACTGAACGCAAGGGCTGGGTTCGCGCCGTGATGACCAGGCGCGGTGTGACGCCGATCCATAGCGTGGCCACGTCCAGCGGCTCGAAGGCGAAGTCGAAGTGCACGTCGTTGAGCACGGCGATCAGCGTGTCGTCTTCGCGTTCGATGCGCGTGGAATGGGAGCCTTCGTGCAGCGCTTCGAAGAAGGTGCCTGGCAGCGCTGCATGCCGCTCGATCCAGCGCTCGGCCTGTGCATGGCTGAGGTTGAAATGCAGCCAGAGGAACGAGCCCTGCGCCTCTTCGTGCGGTAGGGCATGGGCTTGCAGCCATGCGGTGGCTTGCGCCGAGTCGATGGCTTGCACCGGCAGGCCTTCGCCCAGCAGGTAGCCGCAGATCAGCCCCGCCGCATCTCCGCCATAGTGGGGGCCTTGCGGGCCGTGGGCATCGGAATTCGTCATGGGACTGGGAAGGCGGAGGGAGGGACGGCCGCCATGGTGGCTCCGGCATGTGACGAATGCATGACAGTGGTGCGAAAGTGTCACGGTGGTGTCATGTGCGCGCATCACCATGAAGCTTCATTCGTCCTGTCTGCCATGCCGCTTTCCTCCTCGCTCGACGCCTCCGAACTGATGCAGCGCATCGCCAACGACCTCATCGACAGCTATGACGAAGAGCTCGAGCTGGAGATCGAAGACCGCCATGTGACCGAAAGCGGCTCGGTCGAGGTGACGGACAAGCAGGCGCGCCAAGCCTATTTCCGTGAACTGTTCCGCCTGCAGGGCGAACTGGTCAAGCTGCAGGACTGGGTGCAGGCCCACCGCCAGAAGGTCGTCATCCTGTTCGAGGGGCGTGACGCAGCCGGCAAGGGCGGCGTCATCAAGCGCATCACGCAGCGGCTCAACCCCCGGGTGGCGCGCGTGGCGGCTTTGCCTGCGCCCAACGACCGCGAGCGTACGCAGTGGTACTTTCAGCGCTACGTGGCGCACCTGCCCGCGGCGGGCGAGATGGTGCTGTTCGACCGCAGCTGGTACAACCGCGCGGGCGTTGAGCGCGTGATGGGGTTTTGTTCCGACGACGAGTACGAAGAGTTTTTCCGCACCGTGCCCGAGTTCGAGAAGATGCTCGTGCGCTCGGGCATCCGGCTCATCAAATACTGGTTTTCAATCACCGACGAGGAACAGCATCTGCGCTTCCTGGGCCGTATCCACGATCCGCTCAAGCAGTGGAAGCTCAGTCCCATGGATCTGGAAAGCCGCAAACGCTGGGAGGAATACACCAAGGCCAAGGAAGCAATGCTGGAGCGCACCCACATCCCCGAGGCACCTTGGTGGGTCGTGCAGGCCGTGGACAAAAAGAAAGCCCGGCTCAACTGCATCGCGCACCTGCTGGGACAGATCCCGTACCAGGATGTGCCACACCCGCACGTGGTGCTGCCCGAACGGGTGCGCCACCCCGACTACCTGCGCCAGCCCGTGCCCGAAACCATGATCGTGCCCGAGGTGTATTGAGCGCCGGCAGCCGGGGCTGCTGTGGGGCTCAGGCCGCCTTGACGGCCAGCACCGGGCAAGGCACGGTCATGAGGATCTCCTGCGCCATGCTGCCCAGCAGCAGCTTGCCCACGGCTGTGCGCTTGCGCAGTCCGATCACCAGCACAGAGACCTGCTGCGACTCGACCAGGCCCAGGATCTCGTCGATCGTGCTATTGCCGCGCACGAACTGCTTGAATTCGGCCTGGATCGGCAACGTGGCCAGACGTTCCTCCACGCGTTCGACTTCATAGCCGTTGACGATGGCTTCGTCCTGGCCGCCGGGGCCCGCGTTGACGACCACGAGGCGCTCGTTGCGGCGCGTGGCGATTTCGATTCCTTTGTCCAGCGCGGCCCGGCCTTCGGGGCGGGCGACGTAGGCGACGAGGATGGTCATGCGTTTGTCTTCCTAAGCTAGTGTTGTGATGGGTCTTTGAGGCGCTTGTGGCACCCGCTGAACAGCATAGCCCAAGGTGATGGGGTTGCGAAGACGGGTCAGCGCAACGCGTGCTGCGAGGGTGTGCCGTCCTGCCCGAACTGGCGCCATGCGCGGCGCAGCTGCGTGTCGGAGCCGAACCCCGAGAGCTCGGCCGCCTGCGTGACGCTGCGGCCCGCCTGCAGCGCGGCCTCGGCCGCCGCGAGCCGGATGCGGCGCAGGTATTCAAGCGGCGCAATGCCTGCGTGCTCCTTGAACAGGCGCGCGAGGTGGCGTGGCGACGTGTGGGCTAGGGCTGCCATGGAGGGCACGCTCCAGTCGGCCTGGGGCTGCTGGGCCACGGCATCCTGTACACGGTGCAGCGCGGCGTGCAGGTGGTTGCGGTGGTGCAGGAAGGGCGAGAGCTCGGGGTCGTGCGGGCCACGCCGCAGCGCCACGACCATGGTCTGCGCAACGCGCGCGGCCACGGCCGGACCGCAGGCCTGGGCAATGCGGTGCAGCATGAGGTCGATGCCCGTGGTCACGCCCGCACTCGTGTGCAGTGCACCGTCATCCACGAACACGCGATTGGCCACCACGTCGCAGCGCGGCTCCACGGTGGCGAGCTCGTCGAGGTGGTGGTGGTGCGTGGTGGCGCGGTACCCCGCGAGCAGGCCCGCGTGCGCGGCGAGCACGGCGCCTGCGCATACCGTGATGAGCTCCAGGCGGCCCGTGGCAGGCCGCAGGCCGCGCAGCCAGTGCAGCAGCGCCCGCGCCTCGGGCGTGCCCACGTCGATACGCTGGCCGGGCAGGCCGACAAGTACGACCCAGGCGGGCGAAGCCAGACGCTCGGGCAGCGGCTCCAGGCCCGTCAGCGCCACGCCGACCGAGGTGACCGAGCTGGGCGCTGGGCTCGCGAAATGCAGCACGAAGCGCTCGGGTTGCCCCAGGGCTGCGAGCACCTGGTTGGCAATGCGCAACGCCTCGGCCGGGCCCGCCCAGTCGAGCACCAGGCTGTGCGGCAGCAGCGCGAAAACGACGTGGATGGGCTGTGCTGCCCCGGCGGAACTGGTCAGGGAATGGGGTTCTGCATCCATGCGTAGTCCATCTGGCGGGCTGTGCGCTCGGCCAGCGGCTGACCTGCCAGGCGCGCCACCAGGTGCAGCGCCATATCGATGCCCGCGCTGATGCCGCCCGAGGTGACGGTGCGGCCCTGGTCGACCCACCGCACATTCTCGCGCACGTCCAGCCGCGGGTAGCGCTCTCGCAGGTCGGGCACGTCTTCCCAATGCGTGGTGGCGGGGCCTTGGGTGAGTACGCCCGCTTCGGCCAGCACGAACACCCCCGTACAGACCGAGGCCACGAGGCGCGCACCCTCGGCGGCCCGGCGCACCCAGCCGAGCGTGGTGGGGCAGGCCAGCACGGTATCCACCACGCCCCCGGGCACCACGAGCACGTCGGGCGGCGGGGCGGTGGCGAAGTCGGCGTCGGGCAGTACCCGCAAACCCGCGCGGGCGCGCACGGGCGCCAGATCGCGTGCGACGCAGTAGGTGTGGAAGGGTGCCTCGGCCTGCGGCGTTGCCCTGCAGTGCACGCGGCTCGCCGTGGTGAACACTTCGTAGGGGCCGCCCAGGTCCAGGGCCTCGACGTCGTCGAATACGAGGATAGCCACCCGCAACGGGGAGCCGCTCATGCTTCCTCCGCAGCGCGCGCGAGCGCCTCGCTCGCGCTGCACAGCCGTGCGAAGCGCCCCTGCAGCACAGTGGCCGTGCGGGCCTGGATGTCCTCGGCGCAAAGCGGCCGGCCATCGGGCTGCTGCATGTCGAAGGTGAGCGTGGCCTCTGTCACGAAGTCCACGTCCCAGCCGAGGTCGGAGGCATGGCGCGTGGTCGTCTCGCAGCATTGCTCGGTGCGGATGCCGCTCACGATCAGGTGCTGGATGCCGTGGCGCGTGAGCCAGACGTCGAGGCCCGTGCCCACGAGCGCACTGTGGCGCGATTTGGTGAATGTGGTGGCGGCATCGAAGGCGGCGAGGCCCTCGAGCGGACGCACGTGGCCCGAGATCTGGGAAAACGGGTTGGCCGGGACCTCGGGGCCGTCGCTGTGCAGCACGCGCACGATAGGGACGTCCTGCTGTGCGCAGCCCTCGATGAGGGCGTTCTGCGCGGCAAGGTAGGCGGGCAGCTGCCGCTCTGAGAAGAACGGGCGGTGGCGGAACGATTCCTGCGCGTCGATCACTATGAGACAGGTTTTCATGGGGTACTCCTTGGAGGGTGACAGCGAATGGTGCTT
>JASLFM010000503.1 GCA_030150585.1 Acidovorax sp. | reverse complement strand
GGTCGAGGAGGGACGTCTGTCGGCGCCCAGCAGTGCCGCGGCCCTCAAACAGCTGCGCGACCAGGGACTGACGCCGCTGCGCATCGACGATGCGGCCACAGCGGCGGCCGCGGGTGTGTCGGTTGGCGCGGCAAACGAAGGAAGCGGCGGATTGGCGCCCTCCAAGACCCGCCAGGCCAAGGGGCCGGTCAATGCCGCCGACGTGCTGGCGCTGACCTCGGAACTGGCGATCATGCTGCGCGCGGGTCTCGCACTCGACAACGCCTTGCGCGTGCTCATCGACATGAGCCACAAGCCCAGCGTCGCCGCGCTGGTGCAAGGCATCCTCGACGCGGTCAAGGGTGGCACGCCGCTCTCCCGCGCACTGGCCGCGCACCGCGACCTGTTCAGCGACTTCTACATCAACATGGTGCGCTCGGGCGAGGTCAGCGGCCAGATGTCCGCCGTGCTGGACCGCCTGGTCGAGCACATGGAGCGCCAGCGCGCGCTGCGCGACAACGTCATCTCCGCCACCATCTACCCTGCCATCCTGCTCGGTGTGGCCGTGCTTTCGCTCGTTTCCATGCTCGGCTTCGTGGTCCCGCAATTTGAAAAGCTTTTTACCGACATGGGCGACGCGCTGCCCCTGCCCACACGCATCGTGATGACCATGGGCCACGCTTTCAAGCAGTATGGCCTCGTCATCGCTGTGGTGGCCGTGGGGGGCGTGCTGCTACTGCTGCGCTGGCTGCGGTCGCCAACGGGGCGTGCGTGGTGGCAGTCGCGCTTGCTGCGCCTGCCGCTGGTCGGGCCATTGGCGCGCAAGTACCAGCTGACGTTGTTCTCGCGCTCGCTCGGTACCCTGCTGGGCAATGGCGTGCCCATGCTCACTGCATTGCACATCGCTACCGACACGGTCGGCAATGCGGCTCTGCAGCAGGCGCTTGCGCGTGTGGCACCCATCGTCAAGGAGGGAGGCAAGGTGGTGCAGGCCGTCTCGGCTGCGGGTGTCTTCGAGCCCCTTGCCATCAACCTCATCCGGGTGGGGGAGGAAACCGGACGCATTGGGCCGATGATGCTGGAGCTGTCCAACATATTGAACCGAGAGGTGGAAACTGGCATCAAACGCCTGCTCACCCTGGTTGAGCCCGTGCTCATCCTGGTGTTGGGCGTGCTCATTGCCGCCATCATCGTCTCCATCCTGCTTGGAATCCTGTCCATCAATGACCTCGCCGTATAATTTTTGTTTGCCCAAGGAGTCTCCTTCCATGGTGAGTACTCGCATCCGTCGCCACCGCGCGCGCGGCTTCACGCTGATCGAACTGCTGGTGGTGCTTGCCATCCTGACGCTGCTGGCCGGTTTGGTGGGGCCTCGTGTTCTCAATCAATTGGGTGGGGCCAAGTCCAAGACCGCCGCCGTCCAGATCGCCGACATTGACAAGGCGCTGGAGATCTACAAGCTCGACGTGGGGCGCTACCCGACCAATGAGGAGGGGCTTGCCGCGCTGATGAAGCGCCCGGGCTCCGCGCAGGGATGGAACGGCCCCTACCTCAAGGGTGATGCGCTGCCCACCGACCCATGGGGCAACGCCTTCCGCTATGCCAACCCCGGCCCCAATGGCGGTGTGGAAATTCTCTCTCTGGGCGCAGACAACGCGCCGGGCGGCGAGGGCGAGAACGCGGACATCCGCAACTCTCACTGATCTGCTGCTCCCCTGGTCCTGCCGTGGCTCGCGCGCGAGGTTTCACGCTGATTGAGGTCATGGTGGTGTTTGCCATCATGGCGCTTGTCATGGCTGTGGCCCCGGCTGCCTACGATCGCATGCACAGCGCCACGCAATACCGTGAAACCGTCCGAGGGATCACCACCAGCATGCGTACAGCGCGACAAATGGCTGTACTTTCGGGGCGTGATGCACTCTTCGCCGTCGATTTGCGACAACGGCGCTATGGCATTGAAGGTGCACAGGCGCGCGAAATCCCCGAAGCCATCTCTGTGCGAGCTACCGTCGCTGCCGGTGAAGTGCGCGACGATAGCTTCGTCATTCGCTTCCTTCCATCGGGTGCTGCCAGTGGAGGCAGCATTGATGTGGCGCGCCCCTCCGGTAGCGGCGTGCGGCTGCGGGTCGACTGGTTTTCTGGCAGGGTTGAGCAGGAAGTGCTGCAACCATGAGGAGGCATCGTGGCTTTTCCCTGCTGGAACTGTTGGTGGCCTTCGCCATCATGGCGATTGCGCTTGGCATGATCTACCGTGCCTCGGGCGGTTCTGTGCGCAACGTCTCCAGCATCGAGGAGCGCCAGCGCGCGCTCTGGCAGGTTGAATCGGTGCTTGCGCTGGTCGATGGCGTGCCCGAGCAAGGAATGGCGATGGGCGGCCAGGATCGGGAGTTTCAGTGGTCGCTTCGCACGGCCCCCTTTGCCGGTGGCTCCAGCGACACCAATGCACCTCGTTTGCATGAAGTGCTGGTCACCGTATCGTGGAATGAAGGTGGCCAGCCCCGCCAGATCGAAATCACCGCCTTGAAGCCCCAGCAGGCCCCCGCCGAGCCAAGGAGGTAGGTATGCTGGGTAAAAAAAACAACCCAAGCCACACCAAATCATGGTGTGCAAAGCGCAAGCAGCTATCTTTTTTGAAAAATGAAAAGCGGGCCTGGGTGAGCCATGGGTTCACTCTGCTTGAGACCCTGGTCGTCATGGCCCTCATGTCCATCCTCATGCTGGGCATGGTTTCCGCGCTGCGTGGTGTTGGGCAGGGCAGCGACCGGGTGGATGCGCGGCTGCAAGCGCTGGATGAACACCGCATGGCCGTCAACTTCGTGCGCAGCACGCTGGGCCGTGTCTCCGCAAGGCCGGTCACCAACCGCAAGGGCACGGGCCCGCTCTTCGAGGGGGCTCCCGGCTACGTGGCCTGGGTAGGGGTCATGCCCGCGCGCTACGGCGTGGGCGGGCGGTTCTTCTTCAGGCTTGGCGTGGAAGAGAGGGCTCCATCCTCGGCGCTGGTGCTGCGCTACATACCCTGGGTGGACCAGCCTGAGTTTCCCGACTGGTCATCCGCAGCGGCCCAAACCATTTTCCCGGGTGTCCAGGAGGCCGCCTTTCGCTACGAAGACCCGCGTCAGCCCGAGGCCGCCGCGCGCTGGGGCAATGCGTGGCAACCCGTCGACGAGCTGCCTTCCAGGGTCTCCATCGTCATGCAGGGGCAGGGGCTGCTGACGGATACGCTGGTCGTCCCCTTGTGGAAGCTGCCCGCGTCCGATCCGCGCAACACAGGCTCGACCGATGGCACTGTGGCTGGAGGCGGCGCATGAGCGTGCGATCCAAGGGCCTAGTTCTCGTGGCCGTTCTGTGGCTCGTTGCGGCGTTGAGCGTCATCGCCACCGGCATGATGCAGGCCGTTAAAACCGAAGCGCGCGTCACCGGCCGCATGCGCGACATGACCATGGCCTCCGTCTTGGGCGAATCCGCCATGCAAATTGCCTTGCAGTCCATCGTCGTGGGCGGCAAGCAGCCCAATGCCCTGCTGCAAGACCAGGTCAGCTACGCCGGGCTGGCCATTCCCGTGAGGGTCATTCCCCTCAACGGCTACATCGACATCAACAAAGCCCCGGTGGAACTGCTGGGGCAAATGATGCAAACGGCGGCCGGACTGGACCCGCAACGATCAGGCCAACTGGCACAGGCCATCGTGGAGATACGCTCCACCCCTGGTCCCAGCGGCAAAGCCGCCCTCTTCGAGGCCCCCGAAGACGTCATGCGGGTTCCCGGCCTCGACTATCCTGTCTATGCAGCCATTGCCCGCCTCATTACCACCGACTCCCGAGGCTCGGGGCGCGTCAATCCCCTGGCCGCGCCGCTGCAGGTGTTACGGGTATTGACTGCCGGAAACGATGCCGCTGTGGCACACTTCGCCGCTGGCCGCAAATCGGGGCAGCCTGGCCTCGACCAAAGCTCCATGAACGGTGCATGGCTTGATGCAGCGGGCAGTCGTGCGTTGGAGCTGGAGGCGCAGGTACCCCTGTCCGACGGTACCGTCGTCAGGGTCGTGCGCCGCTACGCGATAGGCAAGAGCAACGACGGCTTGCCATGGCGGATCTTTTACGCCGAAACATCCATTGCCCCACCAGTGTCTTCCGACCAATAGCTCCTTCATGTCCATCGCAACCCAAGAACTCCGGCTGTTTGGCCTGGATCTGCCCGCCGCCTGGCTGCAAATCCGCCAGGCATGGCGCACGGTTCTTCAGCAGCCAGTGTTCCTTTGGCTTGGCCCGCGCCCCACTGTCCTGCTGCGCGAGGCGCAAGGCGCGGCGGGGCTATGGGAGCCCCAGGGCGGCCAGGCAATGCACCGCAAGGGCAATGCGCCAGAAGGTGCTCGCGCCCGGTTCCATGCCATTGCGCTGCCCGAAGAGATCGTGCTGCGCAAGCAACTTACGCTCCCCCCGCTGGGGGTGCAGCAGCTTCGGCATGCCGTTGAACTGCAGGCGCTCGCCTCCAGCCCCTTCCCCTCGGCCGACCTGGCCTGGGGCCATGGCCCCTTGCTGGCGCCTGGCCGTGGCGGGCATGTCCTGGTAGAGCTGGCGCTCGTCTCGCGCCAGCAAATCGCGCAATACCTCTCCAACCAGGCGGATGCGAATAGCCGCCAGCCTCTGGAAGTCTGGGTCCGCGGCGTGCAAGACCCCGCCAGCGCATTCGTCCTGCCCGGGTTCGGAGAAGACCGCCGCCTGCGCGCCCAGCGCCGCGGCTGGGGCATGCTGGGGCTGGCTGCCGCTCTGGCCGTGGCGCTGCTGGGGGCGCTTGCCGTCACGCCAACGCTGCAATTGCGCTCGCGGGCCATACAGGCTTCGGCACAATTCACTCAACTGGCGGAGCGAGCCCGCCCGTTGGTCGCCAAGCGTGAAGCCCTGATAGCGGCCAACGCGCAACTCCAAACCCTGAGCGGTATCACCAGCAACCGGCTCAACCCACTAAGCACCCTGCACACCCTCACCAACGTGCTGGGCGATGAAACCATGCTTCAGCGCCTGCAGATCGAAGGCCGCAACGTGCTCATCGTGGGGCAAACCCCCGACACCGCCGCCATGATGCAAAAACTCAGCGCCCAGCCCGGCTTTAAAGGCGTGCGTGCGCCTTCGGCAGCCACCCGGCCGCCCGGTGCGCCCAAGGAAACCTTCCAGGTTGAATTCACCATTGACGACGCTGCGGCCGGCGCCCCGGCATCTCCTGCCTCTGCGCCTGCATCGGAGGCTAAAACATGACCCGTCCCACCCCCCGCGATTGGGCCTGGGTCGCTGCCACGCTCTCCCTCATCTTGCTGCCCCTTGCCCTTGGCGGCGCCTACGTGTGGCGCAAGCACCAATGGGGCCAAGGCGAAATGGACCGCGTCGTCCCCCGCTATGCGCGCCTCACCGGGTTGGAGCAGGAAGCCCCCCGTCTCGATGAGCGCTTGGCCGAGGCCACCCGGCAACTCTCCCAGTATGTCTACCCTGCGAGCGTGGACGCCACCCAGGCTGGCAACGACGCGCAGCAGCGCGTGCGCTCCGTGCTCAGCGCGGCAGGCCTCACCGTCGTCAGCAGCCAGGTGCTGCCCAACAAGCCCGAACAGGGGTTTGACCGCATCGGCCTCTCGGTGCGCGTCGAGGGTGAACTGCTCCACCTGCAAAGCGCGTTGGCCGTCATACCCAGCCTCACGCCCGTAGTGCTGATCGACAGCATCAACGTCCAAGCCATGGGCCTGCAGCGCGCCGACCGTCCCCAGGCGCTTGCCGTGCAGCTCAACCTTTCCGTGCTTCGTGCCCAACCCGTATGAAACAGTACGGCCTCAGCTTAGTCCTTGCACTCGCCGCAGCGCTGCTCGCGGCGCTGGCATGGCTTTGGATCACCCCGCAAGGCGGGTTGCGCAACGTCACATGGCAGCCGCCTGCCCCCCTGACCCCTGAACTCGGCGAGCAAACGCCCAAGCTGCCTGCGGCCCAGCCCATGGACACGGGCATGTTCATCGCCACGCTCGACCGTCCCCTGTTCTCCCCCAGCCGCCGTCCCGCACCCAAGGTCGTGGAGACTGCCAAGGTTGAAGAAGTGGATCCGTTTGCCGGCATCCACCTCTACGGCCTCTACACGGCTGGAGAAGGCGCGTCCCCCGGCATTCTCGCGCGCATAGACGGCAAGGTGCGCCGCATCGCCGCGGGGGAAGCCCTGGGCGCCTGGAAGCTCAAATCCATCCAAGACCGTCAGGTCATCTTTGTGCGCGACGGACAAGAGCGCACCCTCAACCTTGCCATTGCACGGCCCGGAGTTCCGGCGCCAGCGGCGGCTAGACCTGCAGCACCAGGAGCACCGGCGGCGACTGGGGCACCGGCCAGTGCCACTGATGCACAAGCACAACGGGAAGCGGAGCGGCGCGAACGCCTGCGCCTTCGCAACGAAGCACGCGCCAAGGCTGGCGCACCACCTATCGTCGAATAATGAATCCAGCAAACGCCTTGAACCGACACATCCTGCTTGCCTGCACTCTTGCACTGACGGGTATTGCGCAGGCACAGGAATCCTCTGCGCAGGCCCAGGCTCCGCAGCCCGCCGCCTCCGCACCCGCGGCGGCAGCCTCTGCCGCGAAAGAGCCTCGCATCATTCGCGGCGACGACCGCGTGTACGCCCCCCCGGCTACCCTGCCCCAGGTCGCTGGCGCACCCAGTTCCTACAAATTCGAGGATGCGCCCATCGTCGACGTGATCCACGTCTTCATGCGCGAAGTCCTCAAGGTGGACTACGTGCTGCACCAGCCGCTTAACGGCACCGTCACGCTGGCCACGCGCGGCCCCATCTCGCCCGACGACGCACTCGCGCTGCTCGAAAGCGCCCTGCAGGTCAACGGCCTGGCCATGGCGCGCGACACGCGCGGCGTCTACCACGTCGGCAAGCCCGAAAACCTCAAGAGCGTTGCTGGCAACATCCGGCAGGCCGACGGCAAGGGCCCCTTGCCCCCAGGCTATGGGGCCGTGCTCGTGCCCCTGCAGTACATCGGCGCCAATGAAATGGCCACCATCCTGCGCCCCATGGCGCCGGGCGACGCCATCGTGCGCGTAGACAGCGTGCGCAACCTGCTCGTGCTCATGGGCACCCGCAACCAGGCCGAAGGCTGGCTCGACGTCGTGCGCACCTTCGATATCAACCTGCTCAAGGGCATGTCCGTCGGCCTGTTTCCCCTCAAATACGCCTCCACCAAGGAAGTCGAGGCCGCGCTCGGCCTCGTCAGCGGCGGTGCCGCAGGCGCCGGCCGCCCTGGCGCTGCTGCGCCCGCCCCCGGCGCTGCCGCGGCTGCAGGCGCTAATGCCGCAGCCCCGACCAGCGGCAGGGCGGCGGCCGTATCGGGCGCGGCCGCCGCACTGGGTGAGGGCAACCCGCTGTTTGGCGCGCTGCGCATCATGCCCATCGAGCGGCTCAACAGCATCCTGGTCGTCACCCCCCGTGTCGCTTATTTGGAAGAAGCCCGCCGCTGGATTGAAAAGCTCGACCAGCCCAGCGACAACGGCGCCGAGCCGCAGCTCTACATCTACCGCGTGCAAAACGGCAATGCCCGCCACCTGGCCACCGTGCTCGGCGGCATTTTTGGCGGCACCGCTGCGGGTGCGCAAGGCGGCACCGGCGTGGCGCCAGGGCTGGGCACTGCCCAGGGCCAGTATGGCAATGCAGGCGCCTTCGGCGGCACCGGAGCCTTCGGTGGTATCGGTGGCTTTGGCGGTACCAGTGGCTTCGGCGGTACCAGTGGCTTCGGCAGCGGTACCGGCAGCACCCTGGGCCGCACGTCCAGCACATTCCCGCAGCAAAACCGCCTCAACCAGACGGGCACCCAGGCGCCCGCCATGGCCCAACTGGGCAGCGTGCGCGTCATGGCGGACGAGCTCAACAACACCATTCTCGTCTGGGCCACCAAGGCCGAGTTCGACAAGATCGAAGGCACCCTCAAGCGCCTGGACTTGCCGCCCACCCAGGTGCTCATTGAGGCATCCATCATCGAAGTCACCCTCAACAACGACCTGAACTACGGCCTCCAGTGGGCTTTTGACGGCAGTACCAAGGGCGGCTACCAGGGGGCGGGGCAACTGGGCGCCGGTGGCATCAAGCCGGGTACGGGCAGCTTGGCCGATACAGCAACCAAGGGTTTTACCTATTCGCTGGTCAACTCGGCTGGGCAAATCCGGGTGGCGTTGTCTGCATTGGCCAATAAAACCCAGGTCAAAATGATTTCCAACCCCTCACTGATGGTGTTGGATAATCATTTGGCCATGATGGTCGTGGGCAACCAGGTGCCCGTGCGAAGCAGCACCACCGACTACATCAACAACAGCAACGCGGTCACCAGCACCATCCAGTACCGCGACACGGGCGTGAACCTGGCTGTCACCCCCTCGGTGAACGCCGGCAACCTGGTCACCATGCAAATCGACCAGACCGTGACCGACACCGCGGACAGTTCCTCGTCCACCGCCGACAGCCAGCCCATCTTCCTGCAGCGGCAAATCAGCAGCAAGGTGGCGGTGCGCTCGGGCGAATCCATCGTGCTCGGCGGCCTCATCAAGGACAGCCAGAGCCAGGGCAAGTCCGGCGTGCCCCTGCTGCAAGACCTGCCGCTGGTTGGCAACCTCTTCGGCAGCAACACCCGTGGCGGCGCGCGCACCGAGCTGCTCGTCATCATCACCCCCAAGGTCGTCCGCACCGACCCTGAAATCCGCGACGTCAGCGAGGAACTGCGCGACCGCCTGCGCGGTCTCAGCGAACTCGGCGGGGGCACCCGGGGCGGGCCCCCCGCTCCGGTGGCGCCAGCCGTGCAGCCACCCTCGGCGCCCTGAGCCAATCCCTTACATCACGATTGAATATCGAAGGAGTTGATAACCATGCACACAACCGTACTGCGTTCCGCACTGCTGCTGGCCGCCGCCGCCCTGGTGGCAGGCTGCGCGGCCCTGGGCCCGCAAACGCCTGAAGACGCCGTCAAGGCCCGCGCCAGCGATCGCTGGGCCGCCATGCTCAAGGGCGAAATACCCAAGGCCTATGCTTACCTGGCCCCCGGCTACCGCGCCGTGCACTCCGAAAAGGAATATGCCGGCCGCCGCGGCAATGCCGTTCAGCTCAAGGGGGCCGAAGTGGTGGAGGTGCGTTGCCCAGAAGCCACGAAGTGCACCGCCAAGGTCCGCATCGAGTCGAAACCGTTTCTGATGAAAGGTTTCAGCGATACCATGGCGACCCATGTCGATGAAACTTGGCTGCTGGAAGACGGGCAATGGTGGTTGTTCGAACAAATCTGACGGCTCCGGCGACAACTCCGCCCACCGTTTCCAAGAAAGTATGGCGTGACTGATGGAGGGTCGCGTATAGAGTAAATCGTTGTACCTGACCAACAATTCCTGCATGGCAGGCAAAGTGCTAGTAGCGGCATGAAACAGTCGTGCTAGCATGCTAAGGCGTAATCAACCTCTACCTTTAGTTGCGCCAAACAACTTTTCAACTGGAGTTTTTATGAAGAAGAATGTTCTTGCTCTGAGCATTGCGGCCATGGTTGCTGGCTTTGCGGGCAGCGCGTATGCTGTGACCGATCTGACTGCGGCTGCTAACGTGACCGCTACTACGGCCACTGCCCAGCGCTTCAGCAACACTGGGATTGGGCACAGCCTGCTGGTGCCTTACTTCTCCTCGCAGGGCGGCAACATGACGCTGCTGGCGCTGACCAACACCGATCAAAAGAACGGCAAGGCAGTGAAGGTTCGCTTCCGTGGCGCCCAGAACTCCGACGATCTGCGCGACTTCCAAGTGTTCTTGTCGCCTGGCGACGTTTGGACCGGCGCCGTGGTGCAAGGTGCTGATGGTCGTTCGACCCTGATTTCTTCTGACAATAGCTGCACGAAGCCTGTGCGTGCTCAAATTACCGTTCCCTTTGGTACGAGCCGCCTGAACCCCGCTGCTACCGATGCAGAAAAGGCCGCCGGTACCCGTGAGGGCTATGTTGAAATTTTCAACATGGCTGACATTCCTCCGCATTCTGACGGCTTGGGTCTGTACACCGCCATCAAGCACCCTGCCAATGGTGCTCCGGCTTGCGGCAACATCGCTGCAAACGCCATTACCGGCGTGCCTGCTAACAAGGCATGGACCGCCATCGATGGCACGGATCTGGTGCCTGACCTCACCTATGATCAACTGACGACCACGACCGCTGCGAACACGGTGGATACGACGGCTGCCTCGATCATCAACCTGGCAAACCCCACCACAGGTCTGATGGCCAACTGGACCATCATCAACGTACCCAAGGCGCTCTCCTGGACGGGTACTGCTGCAGCTGTTGAGGCTGTGGCGGATCTCGCTGTCGCTGCTGTTGGAACCAATACCGGCGCGCTGGTATATTATCCGCAAACGGATCGTCCTGCGGGCACTACCCAAGCAGCGATTGACGCAGCCACCGCCGATCCGCTGCTGACCGTGACTGGTGTAGCCGATAAGGGCGGGAACGCTATTGCGACTCCGGCAATCTCTGCCCTGAAGGTGGATTTGCCTGATATGTCCACGCCTTACATCAAGGCGGGCGCTGCTCTGGTGACCCCCTCGGTTCAAGCTGCTGCTCTGGCAACCTCCATCGCAACGCTTTCGCTGTCGAATGAGTTCTGGTCGAACCCAGACATCTCTGGCGCTACGGACTGGGTCATGTCCATGCCCACCCGTCGCTATGCTATGGCAGTGAATTACAAGATGCCGATCACTTCTGGCATCCCTGAAATCTACAACGCCGCTGGCGCAACGACGGCTCCTGCCCGCGTGTTTAACACGAACAACAATGGCCAATTCGCTCCGGGCAATACCAAGCTGACCGGCAGCGTGGCTTGCGTGTCCGGCATCGACTACACCCTGTACGACCGCGAAGAAAATGCGCTGAACCGCGTTGGTGGTGGTGTGGTGGTGTCCCCTGCGGAACCCGGTGCCAAGCTGCTGTTCTGCGGCGAAACCGCTGTGGTGGCCTTTAACAGCGTGGGTACGGCGACGTCGCCCGTGTTGAGCGCTGGCGTGACGGTGTCGCACGTTGACGGCAGCTTCAAGGAAGGTTGGGCCAACTTGGTCACGCCGGGTGCTACGGCTGCCAAGGGTCTGCCGATCCTGGGCTCGGCATTCTCCTCTGCCTACAACCCGTCGGTGGCTGCAGGTACGTCTGGCAACTACAGCCTGACCTGGGAACACCGTTACGTCCGTCCGTAATCGGATCATGTGACAGGCCGAAAGGCCATGAAAAAGGCGGGGAACTCCCCGCCTTTTTTTATGCTCACAACCCTGCTTTGTCCGCCGCGGGCCGCGAGGTCCGCTTGGGGCTTTTTTGTTGGTATTGAAGGAGTGTCAGAGTCACTATGAAGATGTCTCGCTTTTTGTCGACCACAGTGCTGGTCGTATTCGCAGGCGCGGCGTTCGCGCAGGATGCGGTTTTGATGCAGGTGGGCAACGTGCAGGTCACTGAGAGGGACGTCATGGCCGAACTGCAGCGTGTACCCCCAGAGGCCCGCGCCAGTGCCGTCGGCAGCCCGCAAACTATGGATGCAATCCTCAAGAACCTAATGGCGCGTCGCTTGCTGACGCGCGAGGCTGAGGCGGATGGTCTGGTGAACAGCCCGCTGCTTCAAACCATGGTGAAAATCGGCACCGAGCGGGTTCTTTCCGACGCTCGCATGGTTGAGTTCGACAAGGCCAACGAGCCAGATGCTGCCACGCTTGAAGCCTACGCCCGTACCAAGTACCAGGGCGAATCTGAGCGCTTCCAGGTACCCGCGCAAACGCATGCGCGCCATATCCTCGTCACGGGCGACGATGCGCAAGCCGAGGCCGAAAAGTTGCGTGCCCAAATTCTGGCGGGTGCTAGCTTCGAGTCGGTGGCCAAGGAATATTCCAAGGATCCGGGCTCTGCAGCGCAGGGCGGCGACCTGGGTTTTTTCCCCACAGGCCGTATGGTTCCCGAATTTGATGCTGCCATCAAAGCTCTCAAACCAAGCGAGATAAGCGAGCCAGTCAAGACCCAGTTTGGCTGGCACCTGATCCAAGTGGTGGAAACCCGTCCTGCGGGCAAGCGCCCCTTTGAAGAAGTGCGCGCGGAACTGGAGAGCGAAGCGCGCACGCGCGTACTCAGCGAAAAGCGCAAAGCCAAGGCGAACGGGCTGCTGGAAAAGGCCGAGTACAAGCAGGATGCCATCAAGGCCTTTGTGGAAAAGACGCATTGATGGGCTGGGGCTCGCTCCCTTCTGACCTGGAAGTGTGCCCTATGATCGGGCTGCATGACGGTTCTGCTTGCTGATTTGGCGCACCTGTGGCGCATGCGTGGCCTGTTGTTGGTGCTCACGCTGCGCGAGGTGGCCGCCCGCTACAAGGGGTCGGCCGCCGGTGTGCTGTGGGCCTATGCGCAGCCGGTGCTGACTATTGCGGCCTACTTTCTGGTGTTCGACGTGGTGTTTTCCATGCGCCTGGGCGCGAATGCACCCACGGGGCGCGTGGGCACCTTCCTGATCGTCGGCTCCTTGCCGTGGATGGCGTTCTGCGATGCCGTGGGGCGCGGTATGTCAAGCCTGCTCGATGCGGGCGGCCTGCTGCACAAGAATGCGCTGCCGCCGGTGCTCTTCCCTGCGCGGGCGGTACTGGCTAGCACGCTGGTGTTCGGGCCACTGCTGCTGCTGCTGGCGCTGGCCTATGCGCCGGTGCATGGTTTTGCGCCTGCGGTGCTGTCGGTGGTGCCTCTGGTGCTGCTGCAAATGGTGCTGGCGTTTTTGCTGGCGTATGCCTTGGCGATCATGGCGGCGGCATTGCGTGACGTGGTACAGCTGGTGGGGTTTGCGTTGTCGGTGGGGATTTTTGTCTCGCCGGTGCTGTTCCCGATGACCATGTTTCCAGCCGCCTGGCGCTGGGTGCTGTGGTGCAACCCGATGACGCCGGTGGTCTCCGGCATGCAGTCCGCCCTGCTGCAGGGTGTATGGCCGCAGCCGCAGGTGTGGTGCGCGCTGGCGTTGTGGATAGGGGGGCTGATGCTGTTGCTGCCCGTGCTGGTGCGGCGCAGCCGCGATCAACTGGTGGATTGGCTATGAGTCTCGATGCCGGGCGCGACGTGGTGCTGCGCGTGCGCAACGTGAGCAAGGAGTACCGCCTCTACGCATCGCCGCGCGAGCGGTTCAAGGCGCTGTTCAGCTCCACGGCGCGTCACCGCAGCCACTGGGCGTTGCGCGATGTGTCGCTGGAGTTGCGCCGGGGCGAGTGCATTGGCGTGCTGGGGGACAACGGGGCGGGCAAGAGTTCGCTGCTCAAGCTGCTGGCGGGCACGATGCAGCCCAGCTCCGGCACGGTGGAGTGCGCGGGGCGGGTGACGGCCATCCTGGAGCTGGGGGCCGGTTTTCACCCGGATTTCAGCGGGCGCGACAATTTGTACTTCGGCGGCAGCCTGATCGGCATCGATCACGAGGAGATGCGGCGGCTGGAGGCCGGCATCGTGGAGTTTGCCGAGCTGGGCGAGGCGCTGGACAGGCCGATCAAGACGTATTCGTCCGGCATGGTGGTGCGGCTGGCGTTCGCGCTGGTGACGGCGGTGCAGCCCGATGTGCTCATCATCGACGAGGCGCTGGCCGTGGGCGACCAGCATTTCCAGAAAAAGTGCACGGAGCGCATTCTGGCGTTCCGTGAAAACGGGTGTTCCATTCTGTTTTGCTCGCACAGCTTTTATCACATCCGCCGACTGTGCGATTCGGCGGTCTGGCTGGATGCCGGGCGTTTGCAGATGCAGGGGGAGACCGATGCGGTGATCTCGGCCTACGAGGTGCATACGCGCCAGCGCGTGGGTGCGCCTGAGCCGCCATCCGCCATTGTGCAGGCGGCGGCGCCGTCCTCCGCCGTGCTGCAGCGGGCCACGGGCGCGCGCATCGTGGCCTTGACCATCGACGATACGGACGAAGCCGATCCGCCCCTTTTGCGCGGGGCCGACTTGCGTGTGCGTGTTACGGCGCGGCTCGATGGGCAAGACGAGGTGCCGCAGATGCTGGTGATGCTGGAGCAGTACCAGGGGCATGGCATTGCCTCGGACTCCACGCAGGCCGATGGCGTGCGGCCGGTGCTCATGGCTGATGGCTCGTGGCAGGCCGTGGTGACCTATCCTGACTTGCCGCTGCATTCGGGCGAGTATGTGGTGAGCGCCTATCTGCTCGATGCGCAGGGCGTCGTGGTGTATGACGAGTGGTACCAGCATGCGCGGTTTCGTTACGTCAACCCGCAGTTGACGCCGGGGCTGGTGAGGCTGCCGCACTACTGGGGCGAGGCTTGAAGATGCTGCAGCGGCTGCGTCGCGAGTGCCGGGATGTGCTGGAACTGGTGCTGTTGCCGGGGCTGGCTGCCGTTTTGCCTTGGCGCATGGCGTTTGGGCTGTTCAAACGGGTCGCCCGCTGCCCGTGGCTGTACCGCGATGTGTGCCTGGATGCGGCGCGCGAGGCGCGGGCCCTGGGGCTGCTGGAGGGGGATGAATCGGCCTGGCTCGCAGAGCGGCGGTTGATTGCACTGCTCGACCGTGCAGACCAATATGTGTTCCGCTGGCGCTGTTCTGACCGCTGGCTGCGTCGGCATGTGGAGGTGCGGGGCCAGTGGCAGCCGCAGGGCCGTCCGGGGTTGGTGGTGACGTTCCATTGGGGGGTGGGCTTGTGGCTGATGCGGCACGCTGCGGCCTGCGGGCTGCACCCGCATTTGCTGGCGGCTGGGCCGCAGGGGCCTGCTTTTGACGGGCGCTGGGTGCTGCGCCGCTATGTATGCGCGCGGCTGGCGACGGTGGAGCGCGCGGCTGGCCGGGCCGCGATTACGACGGGCGGCGCCATGCAGCGCGTGCTGGGGGTACTGCGGGCGAATGAGCAGGTGGTGGTGGTGCTGGATGTGCCGCCCGACCAGGTAGCCCAAACGTGCGAGGCCCGCCTGCTGGGGCGTACGGTGCGCGTGCCCTGCGCTTTGCCTGCCCTGGCGGTGGAGCGTGGCTTGCCGCTGACGGTGGCGCTGATGAATGTGGACATGGCGACAGGCCGCTATGTGCTGGCGCTGGAGGTGCTGGAGGCCGGGAGCGACGAGGCCGCGCTGGCGCAAGCGCTGTACGACCGGCTGGAGCGTGCCATGATGGCGCGGCCTGCATCGTGGCATTTGTGGGATCAGGCCAGGCGGTTTTTTGCCTGAAGAATAAAGGGTTTTATGCACAAGAGTTCCCTGGAGCATGTGGGGCGCCTGACGGAGCGCTATCTGGCGAATGGCAGCGCACCGCATGTGATCGACATTGGCAGCTATGACGTGAATGGCAGCTACAAGCCGTTTTTCGACAAGCCAGGCTGGCGCTATACGGGGGTGGATCTGGCGGCGGGGCCCAACGTAGATGTGGTGCTGCAGTCGCCCTACCGGCTGCCATTCGACAGTTTCTCGGTAGATGTGATCGTCTCAGGGCAGGCGTTTGAGCACGTGGAGTTTTTCTGGCTGACGTGGCTGGAGATGGCGCGGGTGCTCAAGCCGGGAGGCTTGATTTTCCTGATTGCGCCGTCGCGGGGGCCGGAGCATCGCTTTCCGCAGGATTGCTGGCGTTTCTATCCGGACGCCTACCGTGCGCTGGCAAGGTACGCGGGCATGGAACTTCTGGAGGTAGGCACGGATTGGGAGCCGCATGCCGACCCGGACAGCGCGCCTTGGGGTGATACGGTGGGGGTGTTCCGGCAGCCGCCGCTTTCGCCGCTGCGGCGCTTGCGCCGTGCCGCAATGCAGCGCCTGCGGTATTGGACGGTGCCGGGCTACCGGGTTTGAGGGGCTTTATGAGCGGGTTGTTGCGGCTGCGCGAACGCTTTTTTGGCCTAGCGGCCTGGGATGCCTCGCGCATTACCGATGAGTGGTTTCGCGCGCATTTCGGCTATGCGGCGGACGTGGTGCAGGGGTGGCTTGGCAGTGTGCTGGACTTGCGCACGGCGCAATTGCTCAATTTCGGATGCGGGGATGGCATCACGGATCTGGCGCTGGTCTTGCGGCACGGAGCAACGCACATCCATGGCGTGGATATTCGGCGCGAGTATGAAAAACTGCCGCGCATCGCCCGCGAGCAACTGGGCATGGCTCGCCTGCCAGCAGCACTGACGTTTGAAACGATTGCGGCGGGGGCTCCGCTGGCTGCGGGGCGGGCGGGGTTGGATGGCATCATGAGCTGGTCCACATTCGAGCATGTACAGCGGGATCAGTTGAAGCCGATCCTGCGCGATCTGCATGCATGCCTGCGGCAAGGGGGGTATTTCTTCATCCAGATCGAGCCGTTGTTCTATTCCCCGTTTGGCTCCCATTTGCGGCGCTACGACGACGTTCCGTGGCGCCATCTCCTGGTGCCGGACGATGCGCTTTGGCAGATCGTGCAGGCGCACCAGGGGCCGATGGATGGGGCCGAGGTGGACTTCGGCTTCGGCGATTTCGGGGTGGAAGGCTATAAGCGCTTCATCTTCGGGGCGTACCAGTCGCTCAACCGCCTGACGGCGGATGAGCTGGTGGCATGCGCCACGGACGCGGGCTTTAGCGTGGTGCGGCAGGAGCGGCGATGCGTGGACTTGGAGGTACCCGGGGCCTTGCTGGAACGCTATCCGCGCGATTGGCTGGTGAACAACGAAATTCTGTTGCTGCTCAGAAAGGAATGAGCGGCATGGCGGAGGCTCCACAGGACGGGCACCACAACGGGTTCACCGGGCTGCGTATTGCCGCAGCGTCCATGGTGATCTTCAGCCACCATTTCCACATCACGGGGACGCCATCCCCTGAGTGGCTGCATGCCAATATGCTGGGGGGCGTGGCGGTGATGGTGTTCTTTACCATCAGCGGCTATCTGGTAACGCTGAGCTGGCTGCGGGAGCCGCGCCTAGTGGCCTTTATGGGCAAGCGCTTGCTGCGGTTGTGGCCGGGCATGCTGGTAGCGGTGTTGGCAGATGTGCTGCTGTTCGGCCTGGTTTTCACGGCGCTGCCATGGCGGGAGTTTTTGGCGCACCCTGCGACGTTGGAGCACTGGCGGAATCTGCTTTTGGTGCGCTCCTTCGAGAATTTGCCGGGGGTGTTTTCGGGCAATCCGCTGGCGGGCCTGATGAACGGGCCGCTGTGGACGATCCCGATGGAGTTGATGTGCTACGCGGGCCTGGCCGTTGCGGGTATGCTGGGTTTGCTGCGCTGGCGGTGGCTGGCTTGTGCGGCCGGGCTGGGATATGTGCTGTTTTTCCTCACCCAGCGCAATGCGGATTTCACGGGTGAGATGCGCCACTGGTTTGAATATCCGGCTTATTTTGTGTGCGGCGGCATGATAGCGCTGTTCAAGGGTTTCTTTCTGGCGCATGCCCGCACGGTGGTGCTGTGTGCGGTGCCGGTGGCTGCCGTCTTTTTCTTTGGGGCGGGGTGGGGCCATTCTGCAGGCTTGCTGCTGCTGCCGCTGCTGCTGGTCTACTTGGGGACGCGCAAGGCCCAGGGGTTTGCCTGCCTGAATGGGCTGGGGGATCCTTCCTATGGTGTTTATGTGCTGGGGTGCCCGATTGCGCAGGCGGTACAAGCGGTATGGCCTGGGCTGCCATTTGTTGCCAGCCTGCTGGTGGCATGGGCATTCGCCATGGCTGCTGGCTATGCATCGTGGCACGGTGTCGAGTCTCCGGCATTGGACCTGAAGCGCCTCTTTGCGCGCTCGCAGGGGAGATGATGCGGTGATGGAGGCAGTGCGGGCCAACCGCTTCGATCTTCTGCGCCTGGTTGCGGCGCTGGCGGTTTTTTTTGCCCACGGCGACTTCTTGTACCGCCTGCACTTGCCAGTCCCGTTTCCGGGACACAGCCTGGGCTCGCTGGCCGTGTATGTGTTCTTCTTTGTCAGCGGCTATCTGGTCACGCGGGGGTGGGTGCGCTGGTTTTAGTGTGGTTCGTTCTGCCACAGGCGGGTGCTGCGGAGTCTCCCGGGGGTTGCCGTGCCGCTGGCGTCCTCCGTCTGCGTGGTGGCCTGGGCTGCCACGACGCTGCCGTCCGCCGCAT